>NZ_VATP01000002.1:0-218153 GCF_005781125.1 Escherichia sp. E2748 | reverse complement strand
GAAATACTCGATTTTTATCTGTTCAGAACGCTGAATGAAGTACGGGAAATTACGGAGAAATGGTTATCAGAATATAACTGTGAACGCCCGCATGAATCACTGAACAATATGACACCGGAGGAATACCGACTTCACCATTATTTGGCCGGGTTCTCAAAAAATGCATGGAACTAAAACGGGTCTATTTACAGGTGCCCAGGCTGAAATGGAGCGAGAACTGATTGTTGAACGAACAAAAGCTGGACTGGAAGCTGCTCGCGCACAGGGACGAATTGGTGGACGTCGGCCCAAACTTACACCAGAACAATGGGCGCAGGCCGGGCGATTAATTGCATCAGGCGTTCCTCGCCAGAAGGTGGCGATCATCTATGATGTTGGCGTATCGACTTTGTATAAGAAGTTTCCGGTCGGAGATAAATGAAACCGTAGCACGTCGTATGCAAGATCGTGCTGCGGTTTATGCTTACCACTTGAAGATTCAAAAATTAGGTGAGTAACGAACTGGGGACATAGCTCCTTTTTTTCTTAATTCATCTGGTATTTTTTTCCCAAGATAAAGGTTTGCTATTTCAGGTGGAGCTTCTCGACCTTCAAAACCATAGCGAGAGCTTTGTGTTGCCTCAAAGTCAGGGTCTTCGTCCCAGTATTTCATCGTAGGAAAATGTTCACGCGTTGATTTTAGCCATTTATCAGCAATGAAAACTCCTCGAACGATCCCCCTTACAGTAGCAAGAATGACTTCTGCTTTACTGGCGCGCGAGACATTAATGCGCCAGCTAAATCGAACCGCATCATAAAGCTCTGAATCTTTTGCACTTCTGTTAACGGAAATCATTAATGCTTTATGATGAAATGTTATGGTTTCGGGTTGATATGTTGCTATCAACTCTTTGACATGTGCGGCGCCGAATTCATTGCTGCCAGCCCCATTCATGATATTCGTTAACCCTGGGTATGCATCTATAAGCGCGGCTTCAACCTCATAAGCTGTCTTTTCATTAGTTATACCGTGTCGATGAATGACATGGATAACTTCAAGCCCGGCTAATTTTATTTCTCTAATTTGCTTTAGCTTGTTACTAAGCAACTCGCCATTATCATCCGCTGCTACTTTACCGCGCATATGAGCAAATACGCGATTATCTTTTCCTTTCCCTACATAGAAGGTACTTCCGTCCCTCGGATCAATCAATCGGTATACATACCAGCCAAGGTGCTCAATTACTCCAGAGGGAAACTCAGTAATATCCATTTTTCATTGTCTGTGAATTATTTGTGCTGTATATGTTAATGAATGTTGTAAGAATTCACAACCAATAGTATTGGCTAAAGTTATCCTGCATTTGAGGTGGTCAAAAATAAGCAATTTTTAGTAGGCACGAAGTTGAGCACAATCGCCATTCATACCTTTGTGTAAATTGTGTCAGACAGAGTCTGAACTAATACAATAGAATTAATCATATGTTGTTACTGATCTAACAGTTATGCTGAGATGTTACATTGTAACGGAGGTATATCGTGGAGTATGCCCGAGGTATTGCACACCATTAGATCTACGGCGAACTTCCCCTGTCTCCAGACGTTGCTGATACTAAAGATAACGGTGCTGCACTTTATCAGAATTGCCATAGAGAATTGCACTATAGTAAAAATGCGAAAGAACTAATCGAGATGCTTTACGTTAAAATAAACTGATTACAGAAATAAAATTGTTTATTAAAGTCACATTTAAGACGTAATACCCTACAGGGTAAAAATTTTCTCTGATCTTAACTTCTGCAAATGTTAACTGCTATTTTTATGCTAAAAATGGTTATCAAAACTCAAAAACACATGTTGATAATCAATGAGTTATAGAAATGCTAAGAGCTAATGAATTATATGCAAATTAGTAAAATTATGTTGCTATGTCAAATAGTTACGATTTAGTCATCTAACTAATGCTGCGCCATATGGGCTGGACTGAAGCCGCAGACCTGATTGTTAAAGGTATGGAAGGCGCAATCAACGCGAAGACCGTAACCTATGACTTCGAACGTCTGATGGAAGGCGCTAAGCTGCTGAAATGTTCAGAGTTTGGTGATGCGATCATCAAGAACATGTAATTCGGTAATTTATTAAATCCATTAACGGGAGCGTAACGCTCCCGTTATTTTTGTCAGGATGCTAACGGTTATCAAAATAAGTTATCAAAACCCCCAGGTAGTTGGGGGATGGTCAGATGGTTGTTCTACTGCCAGGTTCCAATTCTGTGCCAGAATCGGATGTCGCAATCGCAACAACGACGAATCCTTTAGTCCACAATAAAGAGTTTTGCTCCTGTCTCTGTTCTGGACTGATGTGGCTCTGCGTTATCACCAACCTGATAACTCATCCCCGCAGTTAAAGTGAATTTGCGGCCATCTGCGAGCAGTGTTTCGAGTTCTCCCTCTATGCATAAAAGGATATGACCTTTACTGCACCAATGATCCGCCAGGTAACCTGGGGTATATTCAACCATTCGCACACGGATTTGGTTCGGCTTGTGACCAAAAAATTGTGTGCGCCAGTAGGCCATGCCTGTTTCCCCGGGATGTTCTGTTTTTTCGACTTCACCCCAGTTGGTGGTGCCAAAAGCAAATGCTTCGATATTCATTTTATGGCCTTTCGTTGTTAAGAAAGAGTGCTTGAGCACAGGTTGGAATGAATTAACATAAGAAAAAATAATTTATATATCAACACATTATTTTTCATATGTAGTAACGAAGTTGAACCTGATTTAAGGTATATATTCATTTGGAGTGCTACATTAGTGAAGATAGGCGGGTATCGGTAACGTCCGCTTTTCGCTCATAGCTCAACCGTAATCATTAAAAGTTCCTCTTAATTGTTGGTGAAAAGAAACGTTATTTTGATATAAGTGATAGTAAAAACACTTCCTAAAATGAAGGATAATATCAATTATATCAAATGGTTGGGAAAGGGCTGATTTCAATTGATAAAAGAACAATTAAATGAAATTTATCATTAAATATCAGTCGATTAAGAATGGATTTGTTTTAAAAACGGTTTCCAGATGATTAGTCGGGATTATCACATTGTTTTTGCCTTATGTATTATTATAGCGTTTCAATTATTAAGAACAAAAATCTAAAACTAAATCAGAAAAATAATCTGGTAACATTTTTAAATAATGGAAAATTAAAGTGCCGCTATACATTTATCTTATTTCTAATTCTCATAGACGAAATTTTTCATGTTATGATATAATATGACGAAAATCGCAGGTTATCAACCTGTTATTGATGTAAATAAATTTCGAGGAGATTATTCCAGTGGGACGTAAATGGGCCAATATCGTAGCTAAAAAAACGGCTAAAGACGGGGCAACGTCTAAAGTATATGCAAAATTCGGTGTGGAAATCTATGCTGCGGCTAAACAAGGTGAACCAGACCCAGAATTAAACACTTCTTTAAAGTTCGTTATTGAACGCGCGAAGCAGGCGCAAGTTCCAAAACACGTTATTGATAAAGCTATTGATAAAGCCAAAGGTGGCGGAGACGAAACGTTCGTACAAGGACGTTATGAAGGCTTTGGACCCAATGGTTCAATGATTATCGCTGAAACGTTGACTTCAAACGTTAACCGTACGATTGCTAACGTTCGTACAATTTTCAATAAAAAAGGCGGTAACATTGGCGCGGCAGGTTCTGTCAGCTATATGTTTGACAATACTGGCGTGATTGTATTTAAAGGAACTGACCCTGACCGTATTTTTGAAATTTTGCTTGAAGCTGAAGTGGATGTCCGTGATGTGACCGAAGAAGAAGGAAACATCGTTATTTATACTGAGCCTACAGACCTTCATAAAGGAATTGCAGCTCTAAAAGCAGCTGGAATTACTGAGTTCTCAACAACAGAATTAGAAATGATTGCGCAATCAGAAGTTGAGCTTTCACCAGAAGATTTAGAAATCTTTGAAGGACTTATTGATGCCCTCGAAGATGACGATGATGTTCAAAAAGTATATCATAACGTTGCAAATCTCTAATTATAAATTAAAGAAATCTGTCTTTATGGCAGATTTCTTATTATTAAAAAATGTTAAAAACATATAAAACACTTCTCATCTAAAAAATAAGACTAATCGAAATTACTGGTTTTAACTATCTCATGATTAACGGCAAAGGATCATCCGATGAGTGGAAATAGCGCGAAAAACGTAATGGTTTACAGTCGAAATATCAGAATGTAATGCCTGTTAATTGTTACGTAAAATATCAAGAATGATCATCAAGAACTGAATTCTAAAATGGCAGTTTTCACCAAAATGTTGCCCGGTACCAGGAACATATGGCATTGTATTCTTGATACTCGGGCAATGGGCATGTTACATCAGAATATAATCATGGATACGCAGTTTTATAGCGCCCATTAAAAATGAAAAGTGCTTTTTAAATTGGCGGCAGCCCATATTTTGCTCGGGCGCGATTACATGCCTCATTAATCTTCCCATCCTCGCCAGACATGGCGAATTCTCGACATGTCGATGAGCGATTCTTGTATATGGTGCAACATGCGTTTTTTCCAGGCGTTCCTGCCAGGGCGACACAACGTGGATCCTTCTGGTTAGTACCGCTCATACATCGGTGGTAAGGGGATATTTGCTCAGTAAGATGAGCCGGGATAGTGCCGCCTGCATCATCTGCTTCGGCCCAGTAAAAAGAGACGCGGAAAAATGCACAACAGGCACCACACGCCAGGCATGGATTCAGATTGCTCATAATTCACCAGTACTACTATATACATCACAATACATCATAACAAAAAATGCAGACACGCCCTGTAAAGATGCGTGTCTGTGACCGGCTGGTGAATTTTCTATAGTCAACTACTGAATGATCACCAGCTGTTATTAATTTTACATATCCACTGAGATATAACCAGATAGTCAAAATATAAACAGAGTAAATTAATCTTTACAATTTGTAACTACAGGGTTTAGGAAGGGAGTGCTTTATGGAATCAGAGTCTACATTATCTTGTTACTATAGGATGATTTTATAAGCATGGTGGATATTGTGATTGTTTTAATTCTGGTTGATTAAAGGGACTCATCAGAAAATGTTATTTCTCTGATGTTCAAAAATATGAGCAAGCTCAGGTTATAATATTTTGTATTTATATTACGGTTGTCTCATCGTTCACATTGATTATTGTGTTAATGGTAATAACGTTATGATTCAATTCAATAGTGCATTTGACTTCGAGCATACCAGAACACGTCTTCTTAAGGCGGTATCAAATAATGGTCTGGTTTTATTTGGCGAGTTTGACCACGCGAAAGCTGCCCGAAATGCAGGTCTTGTAATGCCGCCAACGACTGTTCTGGTATTTGGTAATCCTGAAAAGGGAACGCCTTTGATGTTGGAACATCCAGACCTCGCTCTGGATTTACCTTTCAGGGTACTCCTTCGCCAGCTGCCCGGAGGTCAGGTCAACGTTAGATTTCATTCGGCAGAAGAATTGAAATGTTATGGACTTGACTCAACGGCGATACAAACGCTGAAAAAGCTGGAATTGCTGGTACAGAAATGCATTCAACCTATTGATTCACATATGTATAAAGGCGAAGGTTAAAGCTAAACAGAAACGTGCTCAACCTATATTTTTGCTCCCGAATTATTACCCCATGCCTCTTGTCTGCTTAAAGACCCATTGATCAGCGCGAACATTAGTTTTTCATCAGTCATTGAAAGACTTGCGGCATGTTGGGCAAAATTTCATCTGATGCGTGGATATTTCTGATTCTCTCGACCATGCTCTCTGTAGACGCCAGATTGAGCGAATGAATGTCAACCCCCTCTATTAACCTGTTGTCAGGGACACGCAGATGCGCAATACACTTATCCCTATCCTCGCTGCGGTTTGCCTGTTTATTACCGGCGTCTCTATTTTGAACATCCAGCTCTGGTATTCCGCAAAAGCGGAGAGCCTGGCAGGGGCGAGATATGCCGCAAACAATATCAATTATATACTTGAGGAAGCGTCACAGGCGATTCAAACGGTACGGGAAATAGCCAGAAAAGGGTGTGATCTGGATGAACAATATCAACTAGGTACAGAAGCAGCGCTCAAGCCACATCTGCGTACGATCATCATTCTCAAACAAGATGCGGTCTGGTGTACTTCATTGCCGGGGAACCACGTACTGCTATCACGTATACCCGTGATTCCTGAAAGCAATTTACTGCTAGCTCCGGCAATCGATACTGTTAATAAAATGCCCATTTTGCTTTATCAGAATCAGTTCGCAGATACCCGAGTTTTGGTGACTATTAGCGATCAACATATTCGTGGCGCGCTCAATGTGCCGTTGAAGGGGGCGAAATATACTTTACTCGTTGGCGGTAGCATTATTGGCCCGTCGGGAGATGTGACAGCTCTCAATGGTAAAAATCATTTTTCTGGACGAGTCAGTTCCACAAAATATCATTTCAGTATTATTTATAACCAGCCGCCTCTATTTAGCTTTAGCAGACTTATCGATAAAGGTCTGGGGATTTTGATATTCATTTTGTTGATTTCCTGCGCCGTTGTCTTCCTGCTTGATAAATATTTCAACAAAAGCGCGACACCGGAAGAGATCCTGCGGCGGGCAATACATAATGGTGAAATTGTGCCTTTTTATCAACCAGTGGTAAATGGGCTGGAAGGGACGTTACGCGGCGTGGAAGTCCTTGCCCGCTGGAAACACCCTCGGGGAGGATATATCTCTCCTGCGGCTTTCATTCCTCTTGCTGAAAAATCAGGGTTGATAGTTCCGCTCACCCAAAGTTTGATGAGCCAGGTCGCCAAACAAATGAATGCGATCGAAAGTAAACTGCCAGAAGGTTTTCACGTTGGGATAAATTTCAGCGCCTCGCATATTATTTCGCCGACATTTGTTGAAGAATGCCTGAAATACAAGGACAGCTTCACGCGCCGTGATTTGAATCTCGTGCTTGAAGTCACTGAGCGTGAGCCTTTGCATGTTGATGAAAGTCTGGTCCAGCGACTAAACATTTTGCATGAAAATGGTTTTGTCATCGCACTGGATGATTTTGGTACTGGATACTCGGGGCTTTCTTATCTCCATGATCTACATATTGATTATATTAAGATTGATCACAGCTTCGTCGGGCGGGTCAACGCAGATCCAGATTCCACCCGGATCCTGGACTGCGTGCTGGATCTGGCGCGCAAACTTTCTATCAGTATTGTCGCTGAAGGTGTTGAGACGAAGGAGCAGCTCGATTACCTGAACCAAAACAACATCACGTTCCAACAGGGATACTATTTCTATAAACCGGTGACATATATTGAGCTGGTCAAAATTATTCTCTCAAAACCGAAGGTGAAAGTGGTGGTTGAGTGAAAAATGATCGCCTGAGCGTGAGGTGACGTAATTATAGACAGCTAATTAGCTCGTTTCGTCTTGTTACTATTGTTCATTATTCTGTTTGCTATAATTGTCTGAAATTTTTGACAGGATTACCATCAGTAGCATGAACAAGAGTAATAATCTGGATTATTTTACTTTATATATCATTTTCTCCATTGCATTTATGCTAATCACTTTCCTGGTTATCCTTTTTGCCAAACCCAGCACCTGGCTGGGAGAAGTGCTTGTTACTATAAATTTGCTAAATGCGTTGGTTTGGTTGGCGATCAATGTGGTTAATCGGTTAAGGGAAAAACTCGTTAGCCATAGGGATCAGCATTAATCCTTCTGTTATCACTGTCAGAAAACGGCTAAATGAGTTGCTGGCAGTGAACGCCTTATCCTGACATGACCTGGCGATTAAGCCACCATTTATTGGGCTATATCTCGCGTATCAGGATTCTGCTTTCACCTGGTTTGAGTTGCAGCTTGATGATTTCGGAAGACAGACCACAGGCGGGAATATTGCACAAACAGTTATCAAGAGTGGTGTAATCATAATGGATTTTATATATATGCATACTAATTTCACTGGTAACTATTAATCATTTTGCAGTTGATAAGTTATTTGTTAATCAGTTTTTCCTCTGTTAAGTGAGCAATATCATAAAAATAAGTAATATAATGATAATGTCGGCTTATTTATCTTTTACGCTTTGTCTCTGTTTATATATTTAATTTTCTTGTCATAACAGTAAAGATTTTGCTGTTTCAATGAACGGCGTGAAAGTTGAACAAGACGGTGCGCGTAATCTGGGGGAAATTAAACTTGGCGTAAATGGCAATCTGAATCCAGCGGCCAGCGTCTGGGGAAATGTTGGCGTTCAACTCGGTGATAATGGCTACAATGACACCGCAGTTATGGTGGGATTTAAATATAAGTTCTGATTCCTTCGCCTGCTAAAAAAACGCGCCGAATCAATCGGCGCGGTACTGCATTAATGATTATTTTTTGCCAATGGCACGCATGGTGTCATCAATGGCGGTAATTAACAGCATTTGCGGATCTTTAGCACAAACCTGGTTCAGTTTTTCTACCACTTTGGCACTGAGTTCCGGAGATTGCTCGATCTTTAAATCACGGCTCGTAACGCTGGCGTTACCCATTACAGCCACAATTTCTGCAACCTGTGCGCTGTCAGTTTTTGCCATTTCGTTGGCTTCAGCACAAGTAATATAGGTTTCTGCTGGCAAACCGTTCTTAATATTGTAGTCCTGCGCCCAGCTCATTGGTGCGAAAACAAACAGACCAGCCAATAATGCAAATTTTTTCATCATCATTCCTTATTTCATTTTACCCAGAATGGCACCACCTGCGCCGCCAACTACAGCACCTTTAATCGCGCCTTCCAGACCATTGCCGGTCAACACGCCAGTGACTGCACCAACGGCAGCACCCACTTTCGCACCTTTGCGGGCATTTTTACCGTCACGACCTTTTTCAGTTACTGCACCAACACCAGCGCCCACAGCAGCGCCTTTCAGCACACCATTAACGCCATTGCCAGTCAGTAAACCTACGCCTGCACCTAACAGCGCACCTTTCGTGGTGCGATTCATATCCGCCATTGCTGGTGCGGAGCAGAACAATGCTGAGATAAGCCCGAAGGCGAGTATTTTTTTCTTCAACTTAGATGTCCGGTATTAAGTAAGTTGCACACACAATAATTTCGTCTTTAATTAATATTCACTTAACTAAAGAACGCTCGCTATTATTCAGATAATTCAAAATGAGCGCGAATGGTATAATAGTAATTGTGTTTTATGCTTGAATGGGAATAATCTTAAATAAAGATTAACTCATTGATTTGAAATATTTTCTTCAAGAAATGTCATCAGGTGTTAACATGGTATTGTAAAGGTTAGGCGATCTGAAATATCAATATTGTTGTGTGATTTAAATGTAAAAAATATTTTTCAAAAAAGGCAGGGTAAGTAATTTCGCTCTGGTGGCAATAGTGTGAATTAGCGGCGATTTGAGCTGACAATAGAAGGGGAGAACAAAATTTAGACCAAATGCAATCTGACAGATACCAGTATAAACAACCGGTAACTGTCAGATCAGGTTTGAGCTAATACAGCTTATTTCAGCTCTTCTGCTTCTGGTAAGGTCACGTTAAGCTCAAGAATGGAAATATCGCCATCCTTTTGCTCGAGTTGTACGGTTACCATCTCGGGATCAATTTGTACGTATTTACAAATGACATCAAGAATATCTTTACGCAACTGCGGCAGATAGTGTGGTTCTGCATCGCTGCGACGACGTTCAGCAACAATAATCTGCAGTCGTTCTTTTGCAATGTTGGCCGTGTTTTTCTTCCGTGAGAGAAAGAAATCGAGTAATGCCATAACTTATCCTCCGAACAAGCGTTTGAGGAAGCCTTTCTTCTCTTCTTCAATGAAGCGGAAAGGGCGTTCTTCACCCAACAGGCGTTCTACGGTATCTGCGTAGGCTTTACCCGCATCGGCATTGATGTCGAGAATGACCGGTTCACCCTGGTTAGAGGCGCGCAATACGGATTGATCCTCTGGGATCACACCGACGAGTTTGATGCGCAGGATTTCCAGCACGTCTTCCATACTCAGCATGTCTCCTCTGTGCACGCGACCAGGGTTATAGCGCGTTAACAACAGGTGCTCTTTAATGGGTTCTTCGCCGTTTTCTGCGCGACGTGATTTCGACGCCAGAATACCTAAAATACGGTCAGAGTCACGAACTGATGAGACTTCCGGGTTCGTGGTAATAATGGCTTCATCAGCGAAATAAAGAGCCATTAATGCACCGGTTTCAATACCCGCCGGTGAGTCACAAACGATAAACTCAAAGTCCATCGCTTTTAGGTCATCAAGAACTTTGGCCACCCCTTCGCGGGTGAGGGCATCTTTATCGCGAGTTTGCGATGCCGGGAGAATGTAGAGGTTATCAGTACGCTTATCCTTAATTAGCGCCTGATTTAGCGTTGCATCGCCCTGAATGACGTTGACGAAATCGTACACGACCCGACGCTCACAACCCATAATCAGGTCGAGGTTACGCAAGCCGATATCAAAATCGATCACGACAGTTTTCTTTCCCTTCTGGGCCAAACCAGTGGCGATGGCCGCGCTGGAGGTGGTCTTTCCAACGCCCCCTTTCCCCGAAGTAACAACAATAATGCGTGCCATAAAAATTCCTTGTTAAAAAGGGATCAATTTAACGATTGAACGGTCAAAGCGTTTTCGACTAATTGCAGCCGTGCCGCTTTGCCATAAAATTCTACTGGGATTTTATCACTCAGCCAGTATTCACCAGCAATAGATACTAGTTCGGCCATCAGGTTAGTACAAAATATTTGCGCTTCCCGGTCACCACTTGCCCCGGCCAGCGCACGACCGCGCATCATGCCATAGACATGAATGTTACCATCCGCGATCAATTCTGCTCCTGCACTTACATTACTTGTAACAATCAAATCACATTGTGGAGCATAAATGCGCTGACCGGAACGTACAGGAGTGTCTATTAAACGTGTTTTTGTGTCCGGGATCGTATTTTGCGCTGGTGCCTGGGGAACGGGAGCTGAACGTGGCGCTTTTTCCTTTCCTTCAGTCAGGATTGGTAGCCCCATCTTTTCTATTTCAGCTTTCAGTTTCGCATTTTTGCAACCGCTGACGCCAATTATCCGCAAGCCAGTTGCTGAGATAGCTTTGTGCATTGCTGACCAGTTGACCCGTTCTTCGAGGCCACTGACATTGAGTACGACGGGTGCATGTTTTAAAAATGCCGGGGCCTGAGCGATTTTGTCTTCCAGCGCTTGATGAATAATCTTAGGCTCTGCCTCATGCAGATGAACCACTGATAAGGTGAAGTTGCTACCTTTAAGCTCGATTGGCGTGTTTGACATCCTGGCCTTACTCAATTAGCTAATTATCATCATCAGCGAGCGATGATATTACGAAGACTATCAGGCATGTTATAGTCTGGATTATATTGAGGCAAGTCACCCCCACATTTATTCAGAGTAAAATTATGTTTTGTGTGATCTATCGAAGTAGCAAACGTGACCAGACCTATTTATATGTCGAAAAAAAAGACGATTTTTCGCGTGTTCCAGAGGAGCTGATGAAAGGGTTTGGCCAACCTCAACTCGCGATGATTCTGCCATTGGATGGGCGGAAAAAACTGGTAAATGCCGATATTGAGAAAGTTAAACAGGCATTAGCCGAGCAAGGTTATTATCTCCAGTTACCACCACCACCTGAGGATTTGCTTAAACAACATCTTTCTGTGATGGCGAAAAATACAGACAGTACTGACAAATAACCGATATCCGGCGGTGGCATCATATTCGTTGGAGCGGGTTTTAAGAACCACGATGAAGTGAGAGGAACGTTATGTATCAACATCACAACTGGCAAGGTGCGCTGCTGGATTATCCGGTGAGTAAGGTCGTCTGTGTTGGCAGTAACTATGCCAAACATATTAAAGAGATGGGGAGTGAAGTGCCCGAAGAGCCCGTGTTGTTTATTAAACCTGAAACGGCACTGTGTGATCTGCGCCAGCCCTTGGCTATCCCCTCTGATTTCGGCTCGGTTCATCATGAAGTTGAACTGGCGGTGTTGATTGGCGCGACGCTACGCCAGGCCACGGAAGAGCATGTGCGCAAAGCTATTGCAGGTTACGGTGTGGCGCTCGATCTGACATTACGTGATGTTCAGGGAAAAATGAAGAAAGCCGGACAGCCATGGGAAAAGGCCAAAGGGTTTGATAACTCGTGTCCACTTTCCGGGTTTATTCCTGCAGCAGAGTTCAGCGGTGATCCACAAAATACGTCGCTGGGTCTAAGTGTAAATGGCGAACAACGCCAACAAGGTACGACTGCGGACATGATCCACAAAATCGTTCCACTGATTGCTTATATGAGCAAGTTTTTTACCCTTAAGGCCGGTGACGTTGTGCTGACAGGCACGCCTGATGGTGTTGGTCCGCTGCACAGTGGCGATGAATTGACGGTTACTTTCGGCGGTCATTCTTTGACAACTCGCGTTTTGTAATACTTTTGCCGCCTGAAAGGGGCGGCAAAGCTTGCATCGCCGTGCCAGACTGGTTATAAGGTGCGTTTTAACGTAATGTTGGAACACCTGATGAGCGATATACCTTTCTGGCAAAGTAAAACCCTGGACGAAATGAGCGATGCAGAATGGGAGTCGTTGTGTGATGGTTGTGGTCAGTGCTGCCTGCATAAACTGATGGATGAAGACACCGACGAAATCTACTTCACTAACGTTGCCTGCCGTCAGCTCAATATTAAAACTTGTCAATGTCGGAACTACGAACGCCGCTTCGAGTTTGAACCCGACTGCATTAAATTAACTCGTGAAAATCTGCCTACGTTCGAATGGCTACCGATGACTTGTGCTTATCGCTTGTTGGCGGAGGGTAAAGATTTACCTGCGTGGCATCCGCTACTTACCGGTTCAAAAGCAGCCATGCATGGCGAACGCATTTCAGTGCGCCATATCGCGGTGAAAGAGTCGGAAGTGATTGACTGGCAGGACCATATCTTAAATAAACCTGACTGGGCGCAATAATCCGCATCAGTCAAACCGCCGCGAAAATGGTCCTTGCGGTTTTCTGGTCATCAATAACAAGGTCTGGCGCACAGTGTATTAGCGATTTGCTACCTGGGACGAAATGAACCGATTTCCCAGACGTGTCGCCAGAGTGCCACGATGAAGTTTGGGCTGGCGGTATATTGGAAGTATGAAATATTTTGTACTGGTGGGCTGACGTATTAATCCTGAATCCTGCAAAAAATTTTCGAGCTAAAAAGTGAGAGCGTCATCGCTGTTTCTAAGTAAATTGCAGCACGCGAAAAAAGATAATCTACGGTATGACAATAATTTAAATGCCGTAACCAATGGACACATTTATGAGACTGCCTGAACATGCATGCTTATTCTACTCAGGTGTTCTGGTGGGTATAAAATGAAAGACGGTAAATTCGGACATCAAACGACGCCGTTATATATCCGAGCTACAGGGAGTTGATATAAAAATACTCGTGAATATGCTTGTAGAATATGTGAAAAATTCATAAAGTCCTTTTATATTGTTAGCTTTATTTAGCGCTATGCACTGGCGGTTGAAACTGAGAATGGGTGATTCTGATTACGTGAGATTGTTCAATTCCAGTCTATGTTTACTCTACAATAATGCAAATGACAGTGGACAAAGAAGCGCCATCAGGCGATGGATTCGCCGTAGAATGCTACTGCCTGAGCAGGATAGGTCACAGCAAGATCCTGATCTACCCTATGATTTTCAACATAATAAATACCCCCATCTTCCTGAGCGTAAATACCCAACGTTACGCAACTCCCCCCCACTCATGGAAAAGTTCTGCATTAACTTTTTGTCTGTCATATTGCTTTTCATTATCCAACTCTGGCGTGATTAATATCACGCCGTGCTGAAAAAACTCCATTCATACTGTTAATCCATGGTAACGTGTCTTTAGCTGATCGATAAACTTTAGCGCTATAGTAAAAACGCTTCACGATAAAAATATAAATATTGGAAGATATTATTGACTTGATCATTATCAATGACCATCTTGAAGGCCGCCACCGGGAACAATGTGTCAGGAAAATAATAACTACTCTTTATATCATTTTAATATCGAAGATATCCCATTAACTAAAACATCTGTAATTCTATTGATCATTAAATCCTCGTTGTTAATAAAACAAATGGCTTCTTTTATTATTTTTTTTGAGGCTTATTTATGGTCTGTGTTATTGCTCTCGTTGTCCATCTTCTCAGATTTATTGTGGTGGGCAGAGTCCAAAGTGATGAAACCAAAGAACTGGTTGATGTCGTAACCGGATAAGTCACTGCTATCCATTCATTACGTGGCCAGGATCACACGGGTACAGGATGAGCTGTAGAGCAAGGTCCGTAGGTAGGTTTACGGTGGGTTAGATAGTAAAAAGAAACGCGGCTGTCGGATTGTAGCCGCGGGACAAGGTCCAAAAATTTCCAAGAGTCGTTGAATTTCCCAGCTTTTTTGGAAGCACAGGTATCTTACTAATAACTAAAAAAGGTTTAAACTATAAAATTAACCGTATTTTTAGGTAATGCTTACCGACATATCCATACCGCGTTCAGACGGTTAACAGTGGGGCGGCAATCCTTAAGGATCAGCCTACGCAGCGACAGATATTGATAGCCTGAATCAGTATTGATCTGCTGGTAAGAACAGACTACTGTATATAAAAACAGTATAGCTTCAGGCAGATTATTATGTTGTTTATCAAGCCTGCGGATCTCCGCGAAATTGTGACTTTTCCGCTATTTAGCGATCTTGTTCAGTGTGGCTTTCCTTCACCGGCAGCGGATTACGTTGAACAGCGTATCGATCTGAATCAATTGCTTATTCAGCATCCCAGCGCGACTTACTTCGTCAAAGCGAGCGGAGACTCCATGATTGACGGTGGGATTAGTGACGGTGATTTATTGATTGTCGATAGCGCTATTACCGCCAGCCACGGTGATATCGTCATCGCTGCTGTCGATGGCGAGTTTACGGTGAAAAAATTGCAGTTGCGCCCGACGGTACAGCTTATTCCCATGAATAGCGCGTACTCGCCGATTACCCTCGGCAGCGAGGATACGCTGGATGTCTTTGGCGTAGTTGTCCATGTAATAAAGGCGATGCGCTGATGTTTGCCCTTTGCGATGTGAACTCGTTTTATGCCAGTTGTGAAGCGGTGTTTCGCCCTGACTTATGGGGTA
Organism: Escherichia sp. E2748; assembly: GCF_005781125.1. NCBI lineage: Bacteria > Pseudomonadati > Pseudomonadota > Gammaproteobacteria > Enterobacterales > Enterobacteriaceae > Escherichia > Escherichia sp. E2748. The sequence goes on along the minus strand of NZ_VATP01000002.1, from coordinate 202,913 downwards.
AACCGGTGGTTGTGCTATCGAATAATGACGGTTGCGTTATTGCCCGAAACGCTGAGGCAAAGGCGCTGGGCGTTAAAATGGGCGATCCCTGGTTCAAACAAAAAGAGCTGTTTCGTCGCTGTGGCGTTGTCTGCTTTAGCAGCAATTATGAGCTTTACGCAGACATGAGCAATCGGGTGATGTCGACGCTGGAAGAGCTATCTCCTCGCGTGGAGATTTACAGTATTGATGAAGCGTTCTGCGATTTGACGGGGGTACGTAACTGCCGCGATCTCACTGACTTTGGCAGAGAAATTCGCGCAACGGTACTGCAACGAACGCATCTCACCGTGGGGGTGGGTATCGCTCAGACCAAAACGCTGGCAAAACTTGCCAATCATGCGGCAAAAAAATGGCAGCGGCAGACCGGTGGGGTGGTGGATTTATCTAATCTGGAACGCCAGCGTAAATTAATGGCCGCTTTACCCGTAGATGAAGTCTGGGGAATTGGACGGCGCATCAGCAAAAAATTGAACACGATGGGTATCAAAACCGTTCTGGATTTGGCGGATACAGATATCCGGTTTATTCGTAAACACTTTAATGTCGTGCTCGAAAGAACGGTGCGTGAACTGCGCGGCGAACCCTGTTTGCAGCTGGAAGAGTTTGCACCGACGAAGCAGGAAATTATCTGTTCCCGCTCGTTTGGCGAACGTATCACGGATTATGAATCGATGCGGCAGGCCATTTGTAGTTACGCCGCCCGGGCGGCAGAAAAACTCCGCAGTGAGCATCAATATTGTCGGTTTATCTCCACGTTTATTAAAACGTCGCCATTTGCGCTCAATGAATCCTATTACGGTAATAGTGCGTCGGTAAAACTGCTGACGCCTACCCAGGACAGCAGAGACATTATTAACGCGGCTACGCGATCTCTGGACGCCATCTGGCAAGCGGGCCATCGCTACCAAAAAGCGGGCGTGATGTTGGGCGATTTTTTCAGTCAGGGAGTGGCGCAGCTAAATTTGTTCGATGACAACGCACCGCGTCCCGGTAGTGAACAATTGATGGCGGTAATGGATATGCTGAATGCTAAGGATGGCAGGGGAACACTCTATTTTGCCGGACAGGGGATCCAGCAACAATGGCAGATGAAGCGTGCCATGCTTTCACCTCGTTATACAACGCGAAGTTCTGATTTACTGCGGGTCAAATAAACATAGCGGCAGGAAAAAGACGCTCCCGCAGGAGCGCCGAATTGATTAGCGACCAAACAGATCACGTTTTTTCGCTTTAAACGGCTGGGAAATCACCACCAGCACCGCGACAATCAGGTAAGCGATAAAAATACCGAGCAACCACTGTGGCATTTCCAGACCTAAAAATTCCCACTGACGCTCGGCACAATCGCCAGAGGCGACAAACACTTGTGGCACCCATTTATCCAGCGGCAGCCAGTCCGGGAAGCGAACCATGAAATCACAGGTCGCAAACGGTGAGGGATAGAGTTGAAGCATAGTGTGTTCGTAAGTTAACTGTACACCGCGGAACGCACTGTATAACCAGATAATCATTGCTACATAACGTAGCGGAGTTTTCGGGGCGATGGCGCCAATGAGTGCAGCGCCCAGAACGCCAAATAACGCACAACGTTCATAAATACAGAGCACGCAAGGTTTTAGTAACATCACATGCTGGAACCACAGCGCCGTCAGTTCCAGTGCCAGAGCGGTTAACGCCATTAACAACCACGCCCCCCGGCCTTGTGAACATTGGTTCAAAAATCGCAACATAATAATTTCCCTGCAATATGCATCGAATGCGCAGTTTAAACCAATTCATTCGTTGCGCCACCAGGAGGGAGTAAAAATAGGATGTAATTGAACAATTATCGGGCGAAAAGGCAAACCGGGCATAAATATGCCCGGTAAGTTGTTATCAAAGCGTTGCTATCCACCCCATTTGCATAAACCATTCGGTTACAGGGGCAAGAGTAAACTCGACGCAGAGCAGTCCGACGAGAGTCAGTACGAGGGTATAAGGCAGGGCCATCCACACCATGCGGCCATAAGAGAGGCGAATCAATGGCGCGAGTGCGGAGGTCAGCAGGAACAAGAATGCAGCCTGTCCGTTCGGTGTAGCGACGGAGGGCAGGTTGGTCCCGGTGTTAATAGCGACCGCCAGCAGCTCGTATTGCTTCAGGGTGATAACGCCACTCTCCATAGCTGCCTTCGCTTCGTTGATATAAATCGTCCCCACGAAGACGTTATCCGAAATGGATGACAGCAGGCCGTTGAAAATATAGAACAGTGACAACTGGGCGTGTTCCGATGCCTGTAGGACAAAATGAATAATTGGCGAGAACAATTGCTGGTCGATAATCACCGCAACTACCGAGAAAAAGACCGTCAACAATGCGGTAAACGGAAGTGATTCGGTGAAGGCTTTACCGATAGCGTGTTCATCAGTCACACCGGTCAGTGATGTCGCCAGAATGATCACAGACAAACCAATTAAGCCAACTTCTGCCAGATGTAGTGCCAGCGCGATAACCAGCCAGACGCCGATGGCGGCCTGGACAATCAGGCGAACTTTATCCTGGCGGGTACGCTGTTGGCGGCTTTGATCGTCAAACTGCTGCAGCACTTCGCGGACTTTCTCCGGCAGTGTTTCACCGTAGCCAAACCAACGCATTTTTTCCACCAGCAGGCAGGTTAACATGCCGCCGATCAGGACCGGAACGGTTACCGGCGACATGCGCAGAAAGAAATCGCCAAAATGCCAGCCAGCGGCTTTGGCGATAATCAGGTTTTGCGGTTCGCCTACCATAGTCATCACGCCGCCTAATGCGGTACCGACGCCCGCGTGCATCATCAGGCTACGTAGAAAAGCACGGAACTGCTCCAGCACCACCTTGTAATGTTTGTCGATATGGCTGTCGTCTTGCAGGTCGGTATCTTCCGTGCGGGAAGAGGCTACGCGGTGATAAATACCATAAAAACCGACAGCGACGCTGATCACCACCGCCACGACGGTTAAGGCATCAAGGAACGCGGAGAGAAATGCTGCCGCAATGCAAAAAGAGAGCGACAACAGCATTTTGGAGCGAATGCTTAACAGCAAGCGGGTAAAAATGAACAGCAATAGCTGTTTCATAAAATAGATCCCCGCAACCATAAACATCAGTAGCAGCAAAACCTCAAGGTTTGCAGCCACCTCTTCCCGAACATGTCCTGCGCTGGTCATGCCAATAAATACGGCTTCGATAGCCAACAGACCACCTGGCAGTAGCGGATAGCACTTCAGGGCCATTGCCAGCGTGAAAATAAATTCCGCTACCAGCAGCCAGCCAGCAACAAAAGGACTGACGAGAAAAATGAGCGGGTTAATAATTAAAAAAATGATGAGGGCAAGTTTGTACCAGTCGGGTGACTGGCCTAAAAAATTGCGCCATAACGCGCGGCCCCAGGAGATTTCCATGATGGTTTCCCTTACCTTAGTAATAATCAATGATGTTTTTATGTTTAAGCGCAAAGCTTAACGGTCGGGCAGGAGTGAGGCAAGTATTGATGATCAAGGAGAAAGAGATGCAGAAAATGAAGCCTTGATCCCTTTTTTCTTCTTTTTGTCTGCTATCAGCGTGATTAGCCCTCTGGTATGATGAGTGCAACTTTGTTTTGCTGTGTTATGGAAATCTCACTATGGTCATTAAGGCGCAAAGCCCGGCGGGTTTCGCGGAAGAGTACATTATTGAAAGTATCTGGAATAACCGCTTCCCTCCCGGGACTATTTTGCCCGCAGAACGTGAACTTTCAGAATTAATTGGCGTAACGCGTACTACGTTACGCGAAGTGTTGCAGCGCCTGGCGCGAGACGGCTGGCTGACTATTCAACACGGCAAACCGACGAAGGTGAATAATTTCTGGGAAACCTCCGGGTTGAATATTCTTGAGACGCTGGCGCGACTGGATCACGAAAGTGTGCCGCAGCTTATTGATAATTTGCTGTCGGTGCGTACCAATATTTCAACCATTTTTATTCGCACCGCGTTTCGTCAGCATCCTGATAAAGCGCAAGAAGTGTTGGCAACCGCCAATGAAGTGGCCGATCACGCCGACGCCTTTGCTGATCTGGATTACAACATTTTCCGCGGTCTGGCGTTTGCTTCCGGTAACCCAATTTACGGTCTGATCCTTAACGGGATGAAAGGGCTGTATACGCGAATTGGTCGTCACTATTTCGCTAATCCGGAGGCGCGCAGTCTGGCACTGGGCTTCTATCACAAGTTATCGGCATTGTGCACTGAAGGCGCGCATGATCAGGTTTACGAAACAGTGCGCCGCTATGGGCATGAGAGTGGCGAGATATGGCACCGGATGCAGAAAAATCTGCCAGGTGATTTAGCCATTCAGGGGCGATAATCCCTTCCGTTTAAAAAGCAAACCCCTCAAACGAGGGGTTTTTTGTTGTTTTTACAGATTACCCATTCTTGGCGGGCAACGTTCCAGCAACTCGACGCTGCCGTCTTCGTTTTGCTGTTCGAGCATCACATCAAATCCCCACAGGCGATGCACATGCTTCAGCACCTCTTTACGCCCCCGGTCCAGCGGAGCGCGGTTATGCGGAATGTAGCGCAGCGTCAGTGAACGGTCGCCGCGTAAATCCACGTTCCAGATCTGAATATTCGGCTCCAGATTACTTAAGTTATATTGCGACGATAATCGGTTACGGATCTCCCGATAACCTTCCTCATTATGAATGGCAGAAATTTCCAGATAATTATGGCGATCGTCATCCAGCACGGTGAAGAAGCGGAAATCACGCATTACTTTCGGTGATAGGAACTGGCTGATAAAACTCTCATCTTTGAAATCACGCATCGCAAAATGCAATGTTTCCAGCCAGTCAGAACCGGCGATATCCGGGAACCAGTATTTGTCTTCTTCCGTTGGCGACTGACAAATCCGTTTAATATCCTGGAACATGGCGAAACCAAGCGCATACGGATTTATTCCGCTGTACCACGGGCTGTTATAGGGCGGCTGGAAGACCACATTGGTGTGGCTGTGCAAAAACTCCAGCATAAAACGTTCCGTTACTTTCCCTTCATCATACAGATGGTTAAGGATGGTATAGTGCCAGAAGGTCGCCCAGCCTTCATTCATCACCTGGGTCTGTTTTTGCGGATAAAAATACTGGCTCACCTTTCGCACGATGCGCAGGATTTCACGCTGCCATGATTCCAGCAGTGGGGCATTTTTCTCCATAAAATAAAGCAGGTTTTCTTGCGGCTCGGAAGGATAGCGGCGCGCTTCGGCGACTGTTTTCTCTTCTTCGCGCTTCGGCAGGGTACGCCACAGCATGTTGACCTGACTTTGCAGATACTCCTCGCGACTTTTCTGCCGGGCTTTTTCCTCCTGGAGAGAGATTTTTTGCGGACGTTTGTACCGGTCCACGCCGTAGTTCATCAGGGCATGACAGGAGTCCAGCAGCTTTTCTACTTCATCAACGCCATAACGCTCTTCGCACTCGGTAATATATTTACGGGCAAAAATCAGGTAATCGACAATGGAACTGGCGTCAGTCCAGCTGCGAAACAGGTAATTGTTTTTGAAGAAAGAGTTGTGACCATAGCAGGCGTGTGCCATCACCAGCGCCTGCATGGTAATGGTGTTCTCTTCCATCAGGTAAGCGATGCACGGGTTAGAGTTAATGACAATTTCATAGGCCAGCCCTTGCTGACCGTGCTTATACAGACGTTCGGTTTCGATAAACTTTTTACCGAATGACCAGTGCGGATAGTTAATCGGCATGCCGACGCTGGAGTAGGCATCCATCATCTGTTCCGAAGTGATCACTTCAATCTGGTGCGGGTAGGTATCCAGCCGATAGAGTTTCGCCACCCGGTCTATCTCTGCAAGGTAAACATCCAGCAGGTCGAACGTCCAGTCGGGTCCATCGCTCAAACGTGTGGTGTCCTTATTCATAGAATCGATCGTCGCCATACGCGCACCTCATTGTTGTCGGCGCTCTCTGTGTGGAACGCCTCATTTCAAGCATAGAACACCTGTTAAAAACCGCGTCACCGGAGAATTTTTTTCTTTGCGATTTCTTATTATCGGAGTGCCAATAATTAGCTTCTCAACGGAATTTTCTGCTGGATAAAAAGCACGTTCAGCAGGAGATGCCAAAGACAGCATATTCCCGCTGTGTCAGGGAGATGTGAGCTGGCTCACCATAAAAAACCCATATGTTGAATAATATTTTCAACTGAGTTATCAAGATGTAATTAGATTATTATTCTTTTACTGTATCTACCGTTATCGGAGTGGCTATGCGAGTTGTCATACTGGGAAGTGGTGTGGTAGGCGTTGCCAGCGCCTGGTATCTGAATCAGGCAGGACATGAGGTCACCGTCATTGATCGGGAACCGGGGGCGGCTCTTGAAACCAGCGCAGCGAATGCCGGGCAAATCTCCCCCGGCTATGCCGCGCCGTGGGCAGCACCAGGCGTGCCTTTAAAAGCGATTAAATGGATGTTTCAGCGCCATGCGCCGCTGGCCGTTCGTCTCGACGGTACGCAGTTCCAGTTGAAATGGATGTGGCAAATGTTACGTAACTGCGACACCAGCCACTATATGGAAAATAAAGGGCGGATGGTGCGCCTGGCGGAATACAGCCGTGATTGCCTGAAAGCATTACGCGCAGAGACAAATATCCAGTATGAAGGTCGGCAGGGCGGGACGCTGCAACTGTTCCGTACCGAACAACAGTATGAAAATGCCACTCGCGATATCGCCGTGCTGGAAGATGCTGGTGTGCCGTACAAATTACTGGAATCCAGCCGCCTGGCGGAGGTGGAGCCCGCGCTGGCAGAAGTGGCGCACAAACTGACTGGCGGTCTGCAACTGCCCAATGACGAAACCGGAGACTGCCAGCTGTTTACCCAGAATCTGGCGCGGATGGCGGAGCAGGCAGGGGTTAAATTCTGCTTTAATACGCCAGTTGATCAGCTGCTTTGTGACGGCGAACAAATCTATGGCGTGAAGTGTGGTGATGAAGTGATTAAGGCCGATGCGTATGTTATGGCGTTTGGTTCTTACTCGACGGCGATGCTTAAAGGCATTGTTGATATTCCTGTATATCCGCTGAAGGGGTATTCCCTGACCATTCCAATTGCGCAGGAAGATGGCGCGCCGGTATCCACCATTCTGGATGAAACCTACAAAATCGCCATTACCCGTTTCGATAACCGCATCCGCGTTGGCGGAATGGCGGAAATTGTTGGCTTTAACACTGAACTGTTACAGCCGCGTCGTGAAACGCTGGAAATGGTCGTTCGCGATCTCTATCCGCGCGGTGGTCATGTCGAGCAGGCTACTTTCTGGACCGGTCTGCGCCCGATGACGCCAGACGGCACGCCGATTGTTGGTCGTTCACGCTTTAAAAATCTGTGGCTGAATACCGGTCACGGTACGCTCGGCTGGACGATGGCTTGCGGTTCCGGTCAGCTGTTAAGCGATCTGCTCTCGGGGCGCACGCCTGCTATCCCGTATGAGGATTTAAGCGTAGCGCGCTACAGCCGTGGATTTACGCCATCACGCCCGGGCCATTTACATGGCGCGCACAGCTAAGGAATCGAGATGACCAGACCGATACAGGCCAGCCTCGATCTACAGGCATTAAAACAGAATCTGAACATTGTCCGCCAGGCCGCGCCGCATGCGCGCGTCTGGTCGGTGGTAAAAGCGAACGCGTATGGGCATGGTATTGAACGTATCTGGAGTGCGCTCGGGGCGACTGATGGCTTTGCCTTACTTAATCTGGAAGAGGCCATTACCCTACGTGAGCGCGGCTGGAAAGGGCCGATCCTCATGTTGGAAGGTTTTTTCCACGCCCAGGATCTGGAGATTTATGACCAGTATCGCCTGACTACCTGCGTTCACAGTAACTGGCAGCTTAAAGCGTTGCAAAACGCGCGACTAAAAGCACCACTGGATATTTATCTTAAAGTGAACAGTGGAATGAATCGGCTGGGCTTCCTGCCCGATCGCGTGTCCACCGTCTGGCAGCAACTGCGGGCGATGGCGAATGTTGGCGAAATGACCCTGATGTCGCATTTTGCCGAGGCCGAGCATCCTGATGGGATTACCGAGGCGATGGCGCGTGTTGACCAGGCGGCGGAAGGGCTTGAGTGTCGACGTTCGTTGTCTAACTCGGCCGCGACGCTGTGGCATCCGGAAGCGCATTTTGACTGGGTGCGTCCGGGGATTGTTTTGTATGGTGCATCGCCGTCCGGTCAGTGGCGCGATATCGCCAATACCGGATTACGTCCGGTAATGACGTTAAGCAGCGAGATTATTGGTATCCAGACGCTAAAAGCGGGAGATCGTGTGGGCTATGGCGGTCGCTATACCGCGCGCGATGAACAGCGAATTGGCATTGTTGCCGCCGGATACGCTGACGGTTATCCGCGTCATGCGCCAACCGGTACCCCTGTTTTAGTCGACGGCGTACGCACCATGACGGTAGGGACTGTCTCGATGGATATGCTGGCGGTCGATTTAACGCCTTGCCCGCAGGCGGGTATTGGTACACCGGTTGAGCTGTGGGGCAGAGAGATCAAAATTGATGATGTCGCCGCCGCTGCCGGAACCGTTGGCTATGAGTTGATGTGCGCGCTGGCGTTACGTGTGCCTGTTGTGACGGTGTAACTTGTTGTAGCCGGATGCGACCAGCGTCGTATCCGGCGATACAAGACGGATCAAACTTAAGATTCGGCTTCTTCCTCCGCTACCCGAACGCCAATCTTCAGCACTTCATTATCTTCTTTCTCGGCCACCGTCCAGATCATCCCGGCAAACTCCACCTGATCACCGACAACCGGAGCCGCGCCTAACAATTGCTGGACAATTTCCCCCAGCGTTTGCTGTTTATCGCGATACTCCCGACCGTCTTCCAGACCATATATCAGCGCCACATCGGCATATTTGGCACTGGCTTCAAGAATGAAGTCACCAAAGAAGCGTTGATCCAGCGCGACTGGCGGTGACTGGCTGAACAGTTTACCGAGCGCCGGGAGATCGCGTTCCCGACCAATCACGCACAAGACGTCGCCTTCACGCAGTCGGGTGCTGCCAGTGGGATGAAGCAATTGGTTATCACGAAATAGTGCCGCAATACGCGTCTCTTTTGGCATATGCAGATCGCGCAGCGCCGCGCCCACGCACCATTTATCGGCACTCAACTGATAAACAAACTGTTCCCACGGGTTTTCCGGATGAATATCAAGGCCAACGCGTGATACCGGGCGTCCGACGGGCGGAACCACCACTTTGGCTTTTTTCGCCGCCCACGAGAGCGACGTTCCCTGTAACAACAGCGAAACCAGAACCACGAAGAAGGCGACATTAAAGAACAGCCGTGCATTCTCCAGGCCCGCCATCATCGGGAATACCGCCAGGATAATCGGCACCGCGCCGCGCAGCCCGACCCAACTGATAAATACGCGCTCGCGCAAATTGAAGCCACGGAACGGCAGCAATCCGGCAAATACCGAAAGGGGACGAGCGAAGAAAATCATCCATGCGGACAAAATGAGCGCCGGAATGGCAATAGGCAGTAAGTCGCTTGGGTTAACCAACAGCCCAAGCACCAGGAACATGGCGATTTGCGCCAGCCAGGCGAGGCCGTCGAAATTCTGCAGAATGCCGTAGCGGTTGCGAATAGGGCGATTCCCCAGCAGAAAACCGCACAGATACACCGCCAGAATACCGCTACCTTCCAGCGCAGTGGTTAATGAGAAAATCAGAATACCGCCGCTTAATGCCAGCAATGGATATAATCCGGCGGGCAGGGCGATGCGGTTGATCATTTGCAGCAGTAAATAACCGCCGCCAAGACCTATTACGATGCCCAGACCAAATTGTTGCAGAATATCGACAATGAACATCCAGCTAATATTGCTCTCATGATGCTGGATCATCGCAATCAGGGTAATGGTCAGAAACACGGCCATCGGATCATTACTGCCGGATTCTATTTCCAGCGTCGAGCCAACACGTTCGTTAAGCCCCTTGCCGCCAAGCAGAGAAAATACTGCAGCGGCATCCGTGGAACCGACAATGGCGCCGATTAATAAGCCTTCAATCAAATTGAGATTAAACAGCCATGCCGCCATCATGCCGGTTAAACCAGAAGTAATCAGCACGCCCACCGTCGCCAGTGACAGCGCCGGACCTAACGCCACGCGAAATGAACTGGCCTGGGTACGCATCCCGCCGTCGAGCAAAATAATCGCCAGCGCGAGGTTACTTACCATGTAAGCAAAAGGATAATTATCAAACGGGATGCCGCCGACGCCATCAACCCCCGCCAGCATGCCGATCGCCAGAAAAATAACCAGAATGGGAATGCCAAGACGGGAAGAAAATGAACTAAGTAAAATACTGCTGGTGACAAGGATGGATCCTAAGATGAAAAGGCTAATTATTGTTGTGGCATCCAACGGTCGGTTACTCCTGATTACGCTGTCTCTTATATAAACCCTACCATATTAGCGGCAGAAACAGCGTTTTACTTAGCCCTGAAACGTGATTTTTTTACACTTTAAGAACAGGATGACCACTAATCGTCAACTGTGTGCCTTCCTGGGTGTGATTAAGGATGGCATGTGCGCCCAACGGCAGCGTAACTGTGCGTTGTTCATGACCAAAATCGAGGCCAGTTATGAGTGGAATAGACAGGCGGGAACGCAAGAACGCGTACACCGACTCCAGGTTGTAACCCGCGTCATAATTATTGGGCGTGCTACCACTGAAGCTACCGAGGATAATCGCCTTCTGACGCGGTAAAATTCCGGCATGATAGAGCTGTAACAGCATACGTTCGACGCGGAAAGGGTGCTCGTTAATATCTTCCAGCACCAGAATACCGTTCTCAATTTGCGGCATCCACGGCGTACCAATCAGCGAAATCAGCATCGCGAGATTGCCTCCCCACAACGTGCCTTCGGTCCGACACGTCGGGCCTTCCCCTTGCCATTCAATGGTGAATGTTTCATTGCGTAATGCCAGCCAGAAATGGTGCTCGGTAAAGGCGTTCAGCTCTTCCGCGCCAAAATTCGCCACCAGCATCGGGCCGCTAAAGGTGATGACATTACCCTGGGTCAGCAGTCCACACTGGATGGCTGTGAAATCGCTATGCCCGCAGATCAGCAACGGATTATGTTGTTGGCGAGCAACCAGCGCCTGCCAGTCAATATCCGCCAGTAAGCGGCTGGCGCCGTAACCGCCGCGAACCGCCAGTACGATAGTGTTGGGTGATGTCAGCCCTGCAAGGGAATTAATATCCGCCAGACGCTCCGTTTCCGTACCTGCAAACCGCTCACAGCGACGGGCAATGACCTCTACGTTATTGACCTGATGACCCGCATCCATCAGGCGTTGAATACCGCGCTGCGCGGCGTGCTGATTAATGCAGTAACCCGACGGGGCGATTAAGTGAAACTGAGACATGGCAATTCCTTGCTGACAACAGAAACGAATTGTATATCATGCCGCTTAGGTGTGCCGTTGTCACCTCAACGGCGATTCCAGGCTATAAGGATAGATGAAGTGAAATTGAGATGGTTTGCCTTTTTGATTGTGTTATTAGCGGGTTGTTCATCAAAACATGACTATACGAATCCTCCGTGGAACGCGAAAGTTCCGGTACAACGTGCAATGAAGTGGATGCCAATAAGTCAGAAAGCCGGTGCTGCCTGGGGTGTCGATCCACAATTGATCACGGCGATTATCGCTATCGAGTCGGGCGGTAACCCGAACGCGGTGAGTAAATCGAATGCCATTGGTTTGATGCAGTTAAAAGCCTCCACGTCCGGACGCGATGTTTATCGCCGTATGGGCTGGAGTGGTGAGCCGACGACCAGTGAGCTGAAAAATCCAGAGCGTAATATCTCAATGGGGGCAGCTTACCTGAATATTCTGGAAACCGGCCCGCTGGCAGGTATTGAAGATCCGAAAGTACTGCAATATGCGCTGGTAGTGTCATACGCTAACGGGGCAGGCGCACTGCTACGGACTTTCTCCTCAGATCGGAAAAAGGCGATCAGCAAAATCAACGATCTGGACGCTGACGAGTTCCTCGATCACGTCGCGAGAAATCACCCCGCGCCGCAGGCTCCACGCTATATCTATAAACTCGAGCAGGCTCTGGACGCAATGTAACTCAGTCGCGTACTTTGTCCGCTTTCTCACGGGCTTCCCGCTCCAGTGAGAAAATAATTCGCTGTAATTGCCGCTCCACCGTCGGGCTGACGTTAAGAAAACGAAAGCTCAGACGGGGAGTGGAGACGGTTTCATTTTTACCATCAATCAATTTACGCTCGCTGATCGTCAGTAACTGGGCATCAAAGTGAAAAATGCCCCATTGTCCCATGTTGACTTCAATCTGTGCGAAGCGCATGCCTTCTTGCAATCCGGCAGGCTTTGCCGTTTCCAGTAATGCGCCCATGCCGCCTAACGACAAATCATACAGGCGAAAACGTAACGTGCTGTTATCCGCCAGTTTGGTCTGGCAAAAATAAGGCGGATGGAGCGGGGCGGAGATGCGGAAATATCTGCGTCGCTGCACAAACCATAGCGCGGGAGGTGGTTCGGTAATAAAGGCCGGAAGCTGCAGGTATTCACTTTGCTGTAATTGTTCAACAGTAAACTCGACTTTCGCACCCTGAGTTTCGGCGGTAATGGTAATGTGCCGCGCCTTAAGCACGGCATTGTTGTCTTCTGCTTGACTGCCGTAATCCAGCACCAGCTTATCCGAGGTTATTGCCAGTATTTTGCTGATCAGTTGACCGTCACTCCAACTGATACGCAAGGGAATTGCGGCTTTATGCAAATCGCGTAAAACGCCCAACACTGCTAAAGGATTTTGTTTCAGGAACTGCTCATGGTAGTGACTCACGCGGAAAAACTCCTGACCGACAAACTGTCTTTGGTTTATCGGTAGCGATTAACAAAACTTTATACAAATGAGAATTTTTTTTACATATTGGCTGCAAATCAACCGCCAGACGCCCAACATCAAACTTACCCTTGCCTATACTTAGAGCGTTGACGTAAGCATTTCTTGCGTCCTGTTCATAGAAACGAGGGCCTGAACATGGGAATTATTGCCTGGATTATTTTTGGCCTGATAGCCGGCATTATCGCCAAGCTAATCATGCCGGGGCGTGATGGTGGTGGATTTTTCCTGACCTGTATTCTCGGGATAGTCGGTGCGGTGGTCGGCGGCTGGCTGGCGACCATGTTTGGCATTGGCGGCTCCATCAGCGGTTTTAATCTGCACAGCTTCCTGGTGGCGGTAGTGGGAGCTATTCTCGTTCTGGGCGTATTCCGCCTCCTGCGAAGAGAATAAGATTTTCATAAGGCGGATAGCGATACAGATGCCGCTATCCGCTTTCACATCAGAACGTATACTCGACACCTGCCCAGAAATTGCGACCTTCTTCAATAAACCCTTCACTGTAGGCATATTGGGTATCAAACAGGTTATTGATCGACGCATTGACGCTGAAGCCATGACCTAAGGCGTAATCGGCTCGAATGTGGGTCACCGCAAAACCGGCGGCTTTTTGTGAACCGTCACTGTTGCTGTAGCTGGAGGAACGCGCCTCTTCCGACAGTGTTACGCTTAACGGCTCCCACGGTTTGAGAGTCATCCATGCGGTCATTGTCTGCGTTGGCAGATCGGTTATCTTGCCGATGTCTTTGCGTTTGGCGTCAGCGTGGATCAGGGCGTAGCTCAACCCTACATCCAGTATATTGCTGATTTTCCCCTTAATACCGGCGTCCAGACCGCTGTAATCCACCGTGCCGCTGTTCCGGTTTTGAATGGTATCGGCATCGATATTGTGCGAGAGGATGGCATCACTCACCCGATTATAGTAAACGCTGACCTCAAATCCCCAGTCGCGCGTGAAGGCACCATTCCAGGTTAAATCTACCCCGCGCGCGCGTTCCGGCTTGAGCTGCGGGTTAACAATCGCTATCTGGTTATACGCTGGTTTGGACGTGGTATAGCGTTCTTTCAGCGTCGGAAAGCGTGTGCGGTCATAGTACGAAAGCGCCAGCGTGTCTTCATTGGCAAAGTGGTATTTCCCCATCACCTGCCAGTTAAAAGCTGACTGATTGTTGTCGTCATAATGGGTGATGCTGCCATCGTTCTCATGTTTTTTCGCTTCTACGCTATCGCGCCAGTCATAGCTGATTCCCGCCACGACATCGACATTATCGGCGGCAGCCCATTGATATTCACTGGCGAGCGACCAGGTGCGATCTTCATAGCGATCGTAAGCGGCGTGCGGCGCACCTTTTTCCCGGTGTACGTCATCTTTCCAGTTAACGGCAAACGACAGCAGATCGTTTTCACGCACATCGGCTGCCAGTTGTAACCCGGCACCGTCGCTGTAATCGGAATAATGGCTGTAGCTGCCTTTTTTATTTTTCAAATCAGCCAGCGAGTTGTACATCATCAGCGTATTTTCAAAGGTGTCGCGATACAGCCGACTTTTCAAAGTAAAACGCTCGTTTAGCTGGGTCGTTCCCTGATAATAAAAACTTTCTTTGTCATACTCCGGCCACTGCCAGTAGCGTGATTTCTGACCACTGTTTCCGCTGTATGGCGGGTTATCTTTTTCACCATCCTGCTTAATGTAAGTCAGTGTGTATTCATCGTTTTCACGCGGTGTAAAACCGAGCTTCACAATGCCGCGTTTATCATCAGCCGATGAGTTAATCATCTTGCCGTGTTTGCCTGCAATATCGTTATTCACACCATGCGGCAGGCCGAGAAAATCCTGCTTTAGCTGGCTACCGCTGACTTGCAAATACCCCAGATCGTTGCTGGCGGCAAATGAAGCATGCATATCGTAGGCATTGTCCTGGCTACGGCTCCATCCCTGGCGATATCCCAGATTTGCTTCCAGAGGTTTCGTTGGCTTCTGGGTGGTGATATTAATGGCACCGCCCATCTGATTAGGCCCCTGAAGCAGCGACGAATACCCTTTGGAAACTTCGACCGCGCCCAGATTGTTGGTCAGAATCCGCGCCAGATCGAGGTTGCCGTCATAGGGAACATAAATCGGCACGCCGTCGAAATAGACCGGTACCTGACGGCTATCAAAACCACGAACTTTGACCTGTTCTTCGTTGCGGCTGCCTGACTTTTGCAGCACTACGCCAGGGACGACGCTTAATGCCTGAGCGACATTCTGCTTATCCAGGGCCTTCATGGTGGGGTGATCGAGAACGGTGGTCGTCGTCGATGATACCGGACTGGACCATACGGTCAGCGTGTCGCTCTCCTGAGCCGCTACGGCCTGATGGGTAAAGGCAAGTGATAGTGCTGTGCAGAGATAACGTTTTTTGAGTCTCATAGAATAAATTCCGTTTAACAAAGAATTAAAAAGAGGCTGCGGGTTGCAGACTGACTTTGATGTCAGCCGGTGCCGCGTAATAAGGCGCGGAAGTAATAAAAAGGCGAATGCCGCAGTCGAGGTAATTTTTGAGTGTCGTCAGATTAATTCCGCCGGTCAGAGCCAGCGTGCAGTGGGGAGCCATCGACGGCGCTATTTGCGCAATTTCAGTTGCCTGCTGCTGACTAAATTTGTCGAGCTGAAGTACGTCTGGTTGCGCGCGTAACGCGGCGATAGCCTCTTCAGACGTGTCGGCTTCAACAACAATTTTCTTCTCGGGGGCGTGGCGACGTAACTGGGCGATTGCGCCCGACCAGTCCTGATTGTCAGCAAGAAAATGACGGTGGTTGGCGAACAATAATATAGTTTCCGCACATCCGGCACGGTGAATCAGCCCGCCAGCGGCAATGACAGCTTGTGTTGCCAGCAACCGGGTTCCAGGGATAGCTTTTCGGGTGCAGGCGATATTGCCGTCAGGATAACGTTCACGAAGCAACGCCAGCATTTGCGCGAGATAATCTGAGACGCCGCAACTCCACTCCAGTACGTTCTGGACCGCTTTCCATCCCTGATGAAGTGCAGCAGCGTCGCCGTGGGCATGGATCAGCCGCTGACCTGCATCCGCTTGTGAACCGTCGCTGACCGCGTCATCAATGGTTAACCCCAGCGTGGTTAACATCTTACACGCGACAGAAACGCCGCTGACGCAGCCGCCCTGGCGGTGAAAAAACGCAATATAGCCAGGCTGGTGTCCAATATTTAATGCCCGCGTGGTCAGGTCACCGCCCTGGATATCTTCCAGAAGTAACGCATCGATTTGTGCCTGAGAAATGAAGATCATCGCAGTGCCTCCGGCGGCACGCTATCCCACCAGATGAGCGCCCAGTCGCGGCTGGCAGGGGCGAGGGCACGAGCATCTTGTTGTTGATACCAGCGATATAACCGTTCACGCTCATCGTCGTTAAGCGCGCCAAGACTCCAGCTGACGTTCTGCTCAAAACGTTCCCAGGTGCTGTTATCCTGTTGGCAATTTTGTCCACGGATAAAATCGACGTGAGCATAAATTCCCATTTGATACAGGACGTTGAGCGCAAAGATATAGTTGGGTAATTCGATCACTTCCCGACCTGCCGCCCGCTGAATGGCCGGGGAGACGAACGAGGTGCTGACCAGATGGGTGGTGTAGACGCGCAGCCGTGCCTGATTATTCAGTTTGCTCATTGCCTGGCGCATATCAGCCACCAGTGTGGATCGGGAAGCCACGGCAATATCGCAGCGTGGCAGGTCACTCCAGTCCTCTTCCCAGGCGCGCTGGATCCAGTGGACATTGTCTGCCTTCAGCGCGGCGGCGCGGCGGGCGGCAACGTTCAGCATCCCCTGACTGTAATCAACGCCATAAATCGTAGTGAGTTTGTCAGCCAGCGCCAGCGATACGGTGCCTGGTCCGCAGCCCATATCGAATAAGGTCTGCGCGCCTTGCAGGTCAATTTTAGCGATCAGTTGTTGCAGGTAGCTGTCCGTTGGCGAGGCACAATTTTCAGCCATTTTCTCCGCCCGTTGATCCCAGTGATCGGGCGTTTTTTCTGTGCGGTGAGCCAGTTTGAGTTGCTGCAGATAAAGGTCTGCAAAATCAATATCATCAATGAGCATGATTGTTCCTTAGCGGCTAATTGCAGAGAGGTGATGATGAATTTGGTCGGCAGAAACCCGATACAGGGCCGCCAGTTTGTTCGTTGTTAACTGTTCGGTCGGTAAGCCTTGTGTTACTCGTCCATCTGGCTCTACCTGGATAATGCTGTCGGCAATGGCGTTGGCATGGAGCGGATGGTGAGTCGACATTAACATTGTCATGCCGTTATTTTTTAGCTGCGCCAGCGTGTCCAGAAGTTGGATCTGATGACCGAAATCGAGGCTGGAGGCGGGCTCATCCAGTAACAACAAGCGCGGTTGTTGGACGAGTGCACGGGCGATTAAAGCCAGCTGGCGTTCACCACCGCTAAGGGTATTCCAGCGTCTTGTCGCCAGATGCAAAATACCCAGCTTTTCCAGTTGTTCCGTTGCTTTCAGGCGTTCTTGCTTACCGGGAACGGAAAAAGCGCCCATGGTGGGGGCCAGGCCCATCAACACCATATCCAGCACACTGAAAGCAAAAATACCGTCGTGCGCCTGCGGTACCCAGGCAATTGCTTGCGCGCGCTGGCGATGGCTAAGTGTCTGAACAGGGATGCTATCCAGTAAGATCTCGCCCTTTAATAACGGAATAACGCCAAGAATGGAGCGCATGAGTGTGGTTTTGCCGCAACCATTGGCGCCAAGCAGACAACAAATTGTTCCTTGCGACAGGGCGAAGGAAACGTCACTTAGCACCGGATGGCGGGAGTAACCCAGAGACGCATGACGGACGGCAAGCAAAGTCACTGGCGACCTCCGCGTAACAACAAAAGCAGGAAAAACGGTGCGCCAACAAAAGCGGTCAGAATGCCGAGCGGGATTTCTGTTGTCCCAATGCTGCGCGCCAGCGTATCGGTAAGCAGGAGCAGAATCGCGCCAGTACACATTGCCATGGGCAACTGTTGCTGATGGTTATGACCGGTCAACAAGCGGGCAATGTGCGGAACGACCAGACCAACCCAACCAATAATGCCCGCTATTGCTACCGTGCTGGCGGTGATTAGTGTGGCGCAGACAATCAATCCTAATCGCAGACGCGCAACATTCAGCCCCAGCGAACAGGCTTCGTCATCAGAAAGCGTGAGTAAATTCATGCGCCAGCGGAGGAATAGCAGAGGAACGGTGCCAGCCAGAATGAGCGGTGCCGCGTAGTAAAGGTCGCGTAAGGTTACCGTAGACAGGCCACCGAGTAGCCAGAAGGTAATCGAGGGCAACTGGGTATAGGGATCGGCCAGCGTTTTAATTAGCGATATCCCCGCTCCACACAGCGTTCCTAACGCAATGCCGACCAGCACCAGCGTGAGCACCGGATCGTGACGAGTCACCCGACATGTAATCAGCCAGACGCCTGCGACCACCAGCAGACCGCCGCAAAATGCATAGAGTTGGATGTAAGCTATCGATAATCCCCACAGGATTGCAGCGCAGGCACCAAGTCCGGCACCGGCGGAGACGCCTAAAATATCCGGTGAAACTAAGGGATTACGAAACATCCCCTGATAGGTGGTTCCGGCGCCTGCCAGCGCAGCGCCCAGTAACAACGCCGCCAGAATGCGCGGCACGCGGATTTGCCAGAAGACAATTTGTTCCTGCACAGGAACATCTTCTTGACGAAGAATTAGCGCCAGCAGTTGCTGCATATCGAGATGATAAGCCCCATTTACGGCGGCAAAAGTGATACTGATAGCTGCCAGCAGCAGAATACATCCGTTCGCGGTTCTCATTAGCTCGCCACCATTTTTTGATAGCCGGCGTCACTTAATGGGCAATGCCAGAACAGTTGAGCGTAACGTTGCATATCGTTTTTAAACTGGCTGTTGACTGCGGGATCCAGCCAGGCGTGGAGTCTGCGCAATCCCAGAAGACGGTTGATTCCCGGCGGGGCATCCAGCCAGCCGAAAGGCAAGCCACTCAAAAACAGGATGCGATGTTCCGCAACGGCTTTTACGCCCTGCCAGAGAGGATCGTTACGGATAAAGTTTGCAGTCACAGCATCCTGAACCAGAATAATATCCGGCTGCCAGCGCAGTAGATTTTCCATGGAAACCTGTGCCAGGCCATGGCGATCGGCTATTTGCGCGACGTTGTGCAAACCTAATAATTCCGCCGCCTCGGTATGCAACGAACCCTGTAAGCCCGTTTCCAGCCCTCGGGGACCGCGCGCAGCATAAAAGCGGAGGTTAGCGGCGGGTGAGGTGGCGAATGCCTGAGCTTCACCAACGAAGCGGCTGGCGAGATTGGCTTGTTCTGCGGTGCGGTGCTCTTCGCCTAATGTTTTGCCCAGCGTTGTTAACTGTTCTGCCGATTGCTCCAGTTTTCCGTTAAGCAATAACCAGGGGATTTGTGTCTGTTCGCTAACCTGCCGTGCCTGGGAGAGCCAGGTTTCATCCGTATTGCCGCAATCAACGACCAAATCGGGCTGCAATGCCATAAGCCCTTCCATTGAAAGCGAACTGGCGCGTCCGGCGAGTCGTCCAAGTTTAGGTAAATGACGTATTGCCGGAGTTAATGGAATTGCCGCCTCGCGAGCAAAGTCAAAAGAAGAAAAACCGACCAGTTTTTCTGGCGCGACAGCCAGCAAAAGCAGATCGGCAGGCGCACCGGCACTGACAATACGCGTAATTTTTTTGGCTTCAGGAAGCGTCAATGAGGCCCAGAATTTAACTGATTGTGCAAAGGACGGCAGATGATGCAGGAACAAGGTAGACGCAAGAGCCTGCGTAAACATCCGTCTGGTTAGTGACATAAGTAATATCCTGACAATTAAAACCGCTATATATTTACATATATATCGGTAAAGATCATGTTTGATGTCAAGATTTGTCTAAAGAAACAGAATGATCTGCTTATTTGCTAAACAACGCTTTGTTCAACAAGAAAATTGTCAGGGAGAATGCGTGAGTGGCGGAAAAATATAAATAGAAGAGTAATGATTAATAAATTGATAATGTAAAATTAATATCTTCTCTGATATAAGAAAATTAAGACATAGATCGTATAATAATCGATGTTTGGTTTTTCGTGGAAAAAAAGAGCAATGCCAATTTTATGCGCGCAATGGCATTGCCCGATATACAGTAAAGTTAAGACGTAGGTTCCGCCTCTTTTTGTTTAACCGGCTGTGTGGTTGATTTACCGGTCGGACGCGTTGCCGGAACGTTGTCACACGGCTGTTCTTTCGGGCAGATCAAATCGAGCATTTTCAGCGTGACGCCATTGGTCCAGCCAAAGCCATCCTGCAACGGGTATTCGCCACCGCCGCCACCTGTTCCGGTGGTACTGACATCATATTTCTCGACCAGCTTCTTCTCCCGGTCATAAGTGTGCTGAACATTGGTCAGGAAGTGCCAGCTAATGTCCATCGCCACCTCGTTCTGCCCGTAGTTTTGCAACCCTTCTGTCGCGACCCATTGCAGGGGAGCCCAGCCATTTGGCGCATCCCATTGCTGTCCACTTTTAACCGATGTGGTGTTCAGTCCGCCTGGTTGCAACAGATGTGTTTTAGTGGCAGCAGCCATTTTGGTCGCGCGATCTTTTGCCGCTGCATTGACATAAAGCGGGAACAGGGCGGCGGCAGTTAACTGATTGCGTACTTTATCGCTCTTCAGATCGTAGTCGGCATACCAGCCATGTTGATCGTTCCACAGGTATTTTTCGATCCCTTTCTGACGGGCATCGGCGAGCGTTTCATATTGGCTGGCCATCGCGTTATCCCCGGCGACTTTACTGGCGCGGGAGAGAATTTTCTCCATCTTATACATCAGACTATTGAGATCGACCGGTACGATGCTGGTGGTGCGTAACGTATTTAACTGCTGCGGGTTGTCCATCCAGCGTGAACTGAAATCCCAGCCAGACGCGGCGGCAGAACGCAGATCGCGGTAAATTTCAGTGGCAGGGCGGTTCGGATTACTTTTGGCGGTGGCAATATCTTCTACCCACGACTCCGGGCGTGGCGTATCGTGGTCATCCCAATAGCGGTTAAGAATAGTGCCATCCTTGAGTTTAACAACGCGTTTTTCCTGTTGCCCGGCCTGCAGGTTTTCAATACCGTCCATCCAGTACGCGTACTCTTTTTGCAGTTGCGGCAGATATTGTTTCAACGCGTCGTCACCTTCATGTTGCGCGAGTAACTCTACCATCAAGGCAAAAAAGGGCGGCTGCGATCGGCTCAAATAATAGCTGCGGTTACCGTTTGGAATATGCCCATAAGTATCTATTTCATGACCAAAGTTTGCCACCATGTCAGCCACTTTATCCCAGTGACCGCTTTCGGCAAGCCCCAGCATGGTAAAGTAACTGTCCCAGTAATACACTTCGCGAAAACGACCTCCCGGCACGACATAGGGTTTCGGCAACGGCAACAGAGAATCCCATTGTTCGGTACTTTCGGTAGAACGGGTTAACACCGGCCAAAGTCCGTCAATGTGTTCGCGCAGTGACTGCCCCTTTGGAGGCACATATTTTTCTCCCTCTTTCGGCAGAGTGAAATTGACGTTAACGAAATGGCGCAGATCGAACCCGCTCTGATTCTGCTGCATCCGGTAGTCTGCGAGGATCATTAATGGATCGCTGTTAGGAATGGCATCGGCAAAAGTTTTTTGATCAGGAAAAAGTTTGGCGTTTTGCACATCGTTAAACAGAGGGCCTAACAAAATATCAGGCGATTGTGGCGTCACCGGTGTTTCTTCTGCCTGTGCAGATAGCGCGGTGGCACACAATAATACGGCAGCAGGTATTAACGCCACTTTCTGCGAGCGACGAGGGACAAGTGGTTTCATCAATCATTCTCCTTTGGCGATACCGAACAAAACGGTATTCAAGTATCAGAAAACCTTAGTTCAGGATCGCCGTAAGAGCATGATTGAAATCTTTTTCTGCGAACTGACAGACAAATCTAATTTAACTCTGATGCCTGAAGCATTGTGCTTTTACATCCAGCGTTAGCGTCTCTTCAGGTTGAATCGAATACAGCTTCTCTCCCTGCTGACAAATCCAGCCAATACCCAGTTCACGGGCAATTAGAGCGCTGTGGGATACCGGACTTCCGGCACTAAGGCAGATGCCCTTAACGACTGTCGGATCCAGTTGAAGTACCGTGGAGGGATAAATGTTCTCCGCCAGTAAAATGGTCGGCGCGCTAAACTGAGGGAGTTCTTCTTTTGTCTGTGTCAGGTGGAGCAGGGTGCGATGCAGAAGATCGTCCACATCAATATAGCGAGCCTGCAAATATTCATCATCAATCTGCTGGTATTGCTGGCTAAGTTCTTTAAGAACCTGCTGCCAGGCATACTCCGCCGTGCAATGTTCATGCTGAAGGAGTTCGCTTGCCGCTACCCGCAGTTCAGGATCGTCTAATAGTGTATGGTGGCCGGAAAAAATTGCTGCGATATCGTCGAGCCCGCTTGCTTCTGCCTTTGCCGTTAACGTCATCAGATCTAACAACGTGAAGTCAATTGCCTGGCGTAACCGTTCCTGTTCTTCTTCCACGCTCAGTGATGATTTCGCCTGTACTGTGCATAAAACAGGTTGATAATAAAAGGCTTTGCCTGTGACAGGCGGAACTGGACGCAGAGTTGGCGGTGCTATCTCTTCCATTTCACCAAAGTTATCTTCAGCCAACTGGCGAAAAGCGGCTAACGCCTCTTCAGCCTCTGGCCCTTTTGCAATCAGGCGCAGCGTATCGTTACAGCGGACTTGTAACAGCGCAATCTGGTTAATACTCTCCGGTGTTACGCACTTACCGTTTTTCTCCAACAACATGTCTGCATTAAATGTCGATAAGGTATAGACCAGTCGGGAGGCTGGACGGACGTGGAGTCCGTTACGGTTTTTAATCACCACTGCCAGAGAACAGGCTTCTTCATCGTGCGAGGGGCATATGTCGGAGATTTCAGTAGCGGATGATGGTAAACCCAGTTGTTCTCGTTTGGCTTCCAGCGCATGCATGGCGTCATGGATGACTTTGTCGATATCCGCTCCCGAGGCTGCGCTGACGGCGGCTGCTAACGTTCCTTCGACCAACGGTGCAGCGCACAAACGTACTCTCGCGGCGATCTCTGGCGCCAGCAATTCCAGTGCGGTTTCTGCACTCAATAACGCACTACCCATATCCATCATGACCAACACATGGTCGGCATCGGCAACGGATTCGATGGCTTCCATCACTTTGACGGCATCTGTACCGATGGGATTCTGCGGATCGTCAATTCCTGCGGCAATGGCGATTTTACAACTATCGCCCATTAACATCTGGCGAGCTAATTCACCGACACCTTCTCCCAGTCGGGCGCTATGTGAAACTATGACCAGGTTTACCATCACCAATTCCTTACTCTTTTGCGGCTAACGCCAACATTTGCATCATAAACATCACGGAGGTTGCACCAGGATCCTGGTGACCAATACTGCGTTCACCGAGATAACTGGCGCGGCCTTTGCGGGCTTGCATCGTAATCGTGCTTTGTGCGGCGGATTCCGCGACGCTACTGGCGGCTTCGAGCGCCGCCGGAACAGAAAGGTTTTGCTCACTGGACTGGCGTAACGACTCAACCACCGGCCCCCAGACATCGCACATGGTTTTATCGCCTGGTTCTGCTTTCCCCCGGCTGATTACGCCGTCTGCGCCATCACGGAACATCTGATAAAGCTCTATCAACGTCAGGCTTTGACGTGCCTGAGTGGCCTGTGCCGCACGGATAAAGAACGTACCGAACAGTGGGCCGCTGGCACCGCCGACGCTGGAAAGCAACGTCATGCCGGTATTCTTGAGAATGAAACCGATGTCTTTATCCGCGATGGCAGGGAGTTTTTCCACCACTTTGCTAAAGCCACGATTCATATTCAGCCCGTGGTCAGCGTCGCCGATTTCACGATCCAGCCCGGTAAGATAATCGCTCTCTTTGCTGAAAATTTCTCCACAGCGAGTGAGCCAGGTAACAATTTGAGTTCTGCTCAGTGACATGGTTATCTCCTTATTTACCCCAGTTAAGCGCCGGGGTGTGGACCGGGGCGTCCCATAACGCCAGCGTTTCGTCATCAACTTTCAGTAAGGTGATGGAAAAACCGGTCATGTCCAGTGAGGTGCAGTACGCGCCGATTAAATTGCGCTCGATAGTCAAGCCAGCTTGCTGGCAACGCGTGGTCAGGCGGTTATAGACGCCATACAGTTCAGAAAGCGGTGTCGCGCCAAGATTGTTGACCAGCGCAATCACTCGATCGCCAGACTGAAGCGGTTGTTTAGTTTGCGTCTCTTCCTGCCAGCTACCTTGTCGATAATCCCAGAAGCGCAGCGTGCGGTGGTATGTGCCATTTTCCAGCAGCGTGTCGAACATTTCATCGACAGTTTGATCAAGAGAGGAGAAGGGGCGGCGGTCAATACCCGGCTCACCATGAATGCCGACACCAAATTCCATTTCATTATCTGCCAGCGTAAAAGAAGGTTTGCCTGCAGCAGGGACGGTACAGGCACCGAGGGCGATACCAATAGAGTGGCCCTGATTGTTCAACTTACGCCCCAGTTGTGCACAAGCCTCCAGCGAGTCACCGCGTTCTGCCGCTGCGCCAACAATTTTTTCAATTAATACTGTATTGGCAACGCCGCGCCGCCCGGCGGTATAAAGACTGTCTTTTACTGCAACGTCGTCATCAATGACCACGGTGGTCACTTTTACGCCACTATCGTGCAGTAATTCGGTCGCTGTCTCGAAGTTAAGAATATCGCCGGTATAATTTTTGATAATCAGCAGTACACCTTCGCCACCATCGATTTGCATGGCACATTCAAAAATTTTATCGGGCGTCGGTGAGGTGAATATTTCGCCCGGACACGCCCCCGAGAGCATACCCTGGCCAATATAACCACAGTGCATGGGTTCGTGTCCGCTGCCGCCGCCTGACAATAACGCCACTTTCCCTGCAATTGGCGCATCGGCTCGGGTGACATACACCGGATCCTGATGCAGTGCCAGCGAAGGATACGCTTTCGCCAGTCCCGCCAGTTGTTCGTTCAGTACGTCTTGCACATCATTGATCAATTTTTTCATTATTTTGCTCCAGCAATTAGGGTAGGGCATGGATGATGTTCAACGACACGGCGACCACTGACTGCCGGTAAATCCATTGTGCATCAGGGAGGGGAAAAGAAAATTAACCCAAATTATGTTTCATAATGAAACATATGCTTTAATAAATGTTCCATAACGGAACAATGCCGAACCTGGATAAGTAAATTTGCGATGCGGAACACCTTTTTGTCATAAGGGCAGCAAATATGAATGACGGTTTTAACAACCAGCAACAGAGCGTATCTCCCTTGATAGCAGCATCCTGGGAGCGATGCCGCAAGCTGATGAAACGGGAGTCATGGAGCGTACCGCATCAGGCTCGGGGCGTGACATTTGCTTCTATCTATCGGCGTAAGGAAGCGATGCTGGCTCTCGGGCAAGCGGCACTGGAAGATGCCTGGGAATATATGGAATCGCGGGCGTGCGGACTGTTCATCCTTGATGAAACCGCCTGCATCCTTAGTCGTTATGGCGATCCACAAACGTTGCACCAGCTTAGTGTCCTGGGATTCAATGACGGCACGTATTGCGCAGAGGGAATTATTGGTACTTGTGCGCTATCGTTAGCGGCTATCTCCGGTCAGGCAGTGAAAACGATGGCCGATCAACATTTCAAGCAGGCGCTATGGGATTGGGCATTTTGTGCAACGCCACTGTTTGACAGCAAGGGCCGATTAACGGGAACGATAGCGCTGGCGTGTCCGGTTGAGCAAACCACCGCAGCCGATTTGCCGTTGACGCTGGCAATTGCGCGCGAGGTAGGAAATTTACTGCTGACAGACAGTTTACTGGCTGAAACAAACCGGCATTTAAATCAGCTTAACGCCTTGCTAGAAAGTATGGACGATGGCGTGATTAGCTGGGACGAGCAGGGTAATTTGCAATTTATCAATGCCCAGGCGGCGCGTGTTTTGTGTCTGGACGCGACGGCAAGTCAGGGAAGGGCGATCACTGAGCTATTAACGCTACCAACCGTATTGCAACAGGCAATAAAGCAAGCTCATCCCCTCAAACATGTGGAAGCGACTTTTGAAAGTCAGCACCAGTTTATTGATGCGGTCATTACCCTTAAACCGATAATTGAAACGCAAGGGACCAGCTTTATTCTGTTGCTCCATCCGGTAGAACAGATGCGGCAGTTGATGACCAGTCAATTAGGAAAAGTCAGCCATACCTTTGCTCATATGCCACAGGACGATCCGCAAACCCGCCGGTTGATCCATTTTGGCCGCCAGGCGGCGCGCAGCAGTTTCCCGGTGCTACTCTGTGGAGAAGAAGGCGTTGGCAAAGCACTGTTAAGCCAGGCCATTCACAATGAAAGCGAGCGTGCGGCGGGTCCCTATATCGCGGTTAATTGCGAGTTATATGGCGATGCGGCGCTGGCGGAAGAATTTATTGGTGGCGATCGAACGGAGAATGAAAATGGTCGTCTGAGTCGGTTGGAACTGGCACATGGCGGCACGTTGTTCCTTGAAAAGATTGAATATCTGGCGGCAGAGTTACAGTCTGCGTTGCTCCAGGTCATCAAACAAGGCGTCATCACAAG
Organism: Escherichia sp. E2748; assembly: GCF_005781125.1. Taxonomy (NCBI): domain Bacteria; kingdom Pseudomonadati; phylum Pseudomonadota; class Gammaproteobacteria; order Enterobacterales; family Enterobacteriaceae; genus Escherichia; species Escherichia sp. E2748. The sequence continues at coordinate 176,177 of NZ_VATP01000002.1, read as the reverse complement.
ACTGGATGCGCGGCGTTTAATACCCATTGATGTCAAAGTGATTGCCACTACAACAGCGGACCTGGCGATGCTGGTGGAGCAAAATCGCTTTAGTCGCCAGCTTTATTACGCGCTTCATGCATTTGAAATTACCATCCCTCCTTTGCGGATGCGGCGCGACAGTATTCCGGCGCTGGTGAATAACAAATTACGCAGTCTTGAAAAACGCTTCTCTACGCGTCTGAAAATTGATGACGATGCGCTTACTCGCCTGGTTTCTTGCGCATGGCCCGGCAATGATTTTGAACTTTACAGCGTCATCGAGAATCTTGCGCTGAGTAGCGAAAACGGACGCATTCGTGTCAGTGATTTGCCGGAACACCTGTTTACTGAACAGGCGACAGATGATGCCAGCGCTACACGCCTTTCTACCAGTCTGTCATTCGCGGAAGTTGAAAAAGAAGCGATTATTAACGCGGCCCAGGTTACTGGCGGACGTATTCAGGAAATGTCAGTTTTACTCGGGATTGGTCGCACTACGCTGTGGCGAAAAATGAAGCAATACGGCATTGATGCGAGTCAGTTTAAGCGCCGTGGATAGCGGGAAAGTAGGCACTCTCCCGCGTATGACTTGCTAATTAATAGCGACCATGACTGCCATGATTTGGCCCACCATTTGAAGGTGGCATTGGCTTACCGGAAGCCGCAGGACCACGCGGGCCATCGTTGTGGCGGTGATGATGGTGAGGAACACAAGCACTTAACAGGCTCGCAAAGACAATTGCTAACAGACTGAAGGTAAATGTTTTTTTCATGACAAACTCTTGAACGGTTAATGCACTGTGATTGTTATCACATAAAAGCCGCATTGTTAATATTGCCAGGAGTCTGATTATGGGGTTCGGTAACTCAGAATTGAAAGAAGCAGCGTAGCAGGCGTAAAAAAGCCATTATGTGCGACTCACATAATGGCTCGTTATTAACCGCCAGGATGTTACGCGGAATTAGACGTTGAACAGGAAGTTCATCACATCGCCATCTTTAACGATGTAGTCTTTACCTTCTGCACGCATTTTGCCCGCTTCTTTCGCACCTTGTTCACCTTTGTAAGTGATGAAATCTTCAAACGAGATGGTTTGTGCGCGGATAAAGCCTTTTTCAAAATCGGTGTGGATTTTGCCAGCAGCCTGTGGTGCAGTTGCACCAACTGGAATGGTCCATGCGCGCACTTCTTTCACCCCAGCGGTGAAGTAAGTTTGCAGGTTCAGCAGTTTATAACCGGCACGGATCACACGGTTCAGGCCCGGTTCTTCCAGCCCCAGTTCCTGCATAAACTCGTCACGTTCTTCGTCGTCCAGTTCGGCAATGTCAGCTTCAACAGCAGCACAAACCGGAACCACAACAGAGCCTTCTTTCGCCGCGATTTCACGCACCTGGTCAAGATACGGGTTGTTTTCAAAACCGTCTTCGTTGACGTTGGCGATGTACATCGTTGGTTTCAGCGTCAGGAAGCTCAGGTAACGAATCGCCGCTTTCTCTTCAGCGCTTAAATCCAGCGCGCGCAGCATGCCTGCGTTTTCCAGCTGTGGCAGGCATTTTTCCAGTACCGCCAGCTCGGCTTTCGCGTCTTTATCGCCACCTTTGGCTTTCTTCTGTACGCGGTGAATCGCACGTTCGCAGGTGTCGAGATCCGCCAGCGCCAGTTCGGTGTTGATAACGTCAATATCGTCCGCCGGGTTAACTTTGCCGGAAACGTGAATGATATTGTCATTCTCAAAGCAGCGAACAACGTGGCCGATCGCTTCGGTTTCACGAATGTTGGTCAGGAACTGGTTACCCAGACCTTCACCTTTCGACGCGCCTTTTACCAGACCGGCGATATCGACAAATTCCATGGTCGTGGGAAGCGTACGCTGCGGTTTTACGATTTCAGCCAGTTGATCCAGGCGAGGGTCAGGCATTGGTACGACGCCCGTGTTCGGCTCGATGGTACAGAATGGAAAGTTGGCCGCTTCAATACCGGCTTTGGTCAGCGCGTTGAACAGGGTAGATTTCCCGACGTTGGGCAAACCGACGATACCGCATTTGAATCCCATGATTTAAATCACCTTAATATCTTAATAATCAACCTGTTATCACAAACAGATTGCAGAAATGGAAATAACTTTGCCTATTATACACGGCACTCGGCAAAAATGCCGCAGACAACGACTTATTGCGCTTTAAAGGCGTGCAATCGGTTCGTTGCTTTGGTCAAACCATCTGTAAACCACATTTCAGTACAACGCGCCGCTTCGTCGATGGCTTCATCAATTAACTTCTGTTCACTAACAGGTGGTTTGCCTAACACAAACCCGACAACTTTGTTTTTATCGCCCGGATGACCGATTCCGATGCGTAAACGGTGAAAGTTAGGGTTATTACCCAATTTACTGATGATGTCTTTCAGTCCATTGTGACCACCGTGGCCACCGCCCAATTTAAATTTGGCGACGCCCGGAGGCAGATCCAGTTCGTCGTGAGCGACCAGAATTTCGTCCGGATTAATGCGGAAAAAACTGGCCATCGCGGCGACGGCTTTGCCGCTGAGATTCATAAATGTAGTCGGGACTAACAGGCGGACATCTTCGCCTCCGAGGGTAACTCGCGAGGTATAACCAAAGAATTTAGCCTCTTCGCGCAGGGGAGCGCGTAAACGCTCCGCCAGTAAGTCAACGAACCAGGCGCCAGCATTATGTCGCGTTGCGGCGTATTCAGCGCCGGGGTTCGCCAGGCCGACAATCAATTTAATCGTCACGTTTTTTTGTCCTGAGTGAGTACATAACTGGCGCGTAGTTTACTGGTTGCGGCCCCGCTTGACAAAAAACAGCGTGTTAAACGCAGATAACATAATAATTGCCAGTATCGACTATTAGAAAGTCAAGGTGTTCAGACGGTTATTTGTAAAGTTTTGTTGAAATAAGGGTTGTAATTGTGATCACGCCCGCACATAAGCCACAGGGTGTTGTCTATACTTTACACATAAGGAAGAGGGGTATTCCCTGTTACAACCCAGAAAGTTCCGGAGGTGACACATGAAACGCAAAAACGCTTCGTTACTCGGTAACGTGCTTATGGGGTTGGGTCTGGTGGTGATGGTGGTCGGCGTGGGGTATTCAATCCTCAACCAATTACCACAGTTTGATATGCCCCAGTATTTCGCACACGGTGCAGTGCTGAGTATTTTCGTCGGTGCCATTCTCTGGCTGGCGGGAGCCCGTGTTGGCGGGCATGAACAGGTGTGCGACCGTTACTGGTGGGTTCGCCACTATGACAAACGTTGCCGCCGTAGCGATAATCGCCGTCATAGCTAACAACTAAAGTAGTTTGCTGACCAGTCAGTTTGCGCTGACTGGTCAATTTAATGCCTTTCTTACAGATCAGCCATCGCTGCGCTGCGATTCGGGAAGAACGCCAGACGTCCCGGAATCGGTTGAATACCGGATCGGGCCATTGTACGCAGAGGCTGGAATTCCACGTTACACACGCGCAGTTCACACCCTTCAGGCAGGCGCTTCACAAAACGCTGGAACGCATCAAGACCACCGGCATCAAGCACCGGAACGGCATCCCACTTCAGAATAACAATCCGTTTTCCTTCCAGACGTGATTCCAGGTCGGTGAACAGACCTTCAGCCGCCGCGAAAAACAGCGGGCCAATAACACGCAAGACCAGCACATCATCAGGAACGTCTACTGCCACCGGCGCCAGACGAGTCATACGGGCGATACGGCGCATAAACAGCAACGATGCCAGAACAATCCCCACGCTGATGGCAATAACCATATCAAACAGCACGGTCAGTGACATACACAGCAGCATGACGATGATGTCATCTTTCGGCGCATGACGCAGCAAGTCGACCACTTTGTGCGCTTCACTCATGTTCCACGCCACCATCAACAGCAGGGCTGCCATGGCGGAAAGCGGCAGCCAGGAGAGCAGTGGTGCCAGTACCAGCAGGGCGAGAATAACCAGAATAGAGTGGATCACCGCCGAGATAGGGGAAGTTGCCCCAGCACGGACGTTAGCGGCAGAACGTGCGATGGCAGCAGTAGCGGTAATACCACCAAAGAATGGAGCGATGATATTCCCCAGCCCCTGACCGACCAGTTCACTATTCGCCTTGTGCTTAGTCCCGGTCATACCATCCAGTACGACGGCGCAGAGCAGAGATTCGATTGCCCCGAGCATTGCCATTGAGAATGCCGCAGGCAGCAGAGTGCGAATAGAATCCCAGGTTAGTGTGAATTCTGAATTAGGCAGATCCCACGGCAGCACCAGTTGCGGCAGCAGTTGCGGAATACCGTTACCCTGAGAACCATCGGCCAGAACGTAGTGGAATTGCGACCCGATGGTAGCAACATGTCCGCCAAGCAGGTTAACAATCCCCATCACCGCGCAACCAGCCAGCAAGGCCGGAAGGTGACCAGGTAAACGAATACCCAAACGTGGCCAGAAAATCAGAATGCCAAGCGTCACGATACCAATAGCAGCATCACCCACATTAATGGTCGGCAGCGCCATAAATAATGCGCCGACTTTTTGTAGATAATGTTCCGGGACATGAGCCATTTGCAGACCGAGAAAATCTTTAATCTGCATGGTACCGATGGTGATCCCGATACCCGAGGTAAAACCTAAGGTGACGGAAACCGGAATATATTCAATCAGACGACCAAAGCGCGCCAGACCCATCAGGATCAAAAAGATCCCCGACAACAACGTCGCAACCAGCAGGCCTGCCAGTCCAAACTGTTGCGAAACGGGATAGAGAATTACTACAAATGCTGCAGTCGGACCGGAAACGCTAAAGCGCGACCCACCCGTCAGAGCTATGACAATCCCCGCAACGGCAGCGGTATATAAACCGTATTGAGGAGCCACACCACTGCCAATTGCCAACGCCATCGCCAGAGGAATAGCAATAATCCCAACGGTTATCCCGGCAATCAGGTCACGGGTAAACCGTGCGGCAGTGTATTTTTCTTTCCAGCAAGCGTCGATCAGAGCGCGGAAAGGCATCACATGTGAGGAAAATATTTTGTTCACAATAATGTTTCATCCGTGAGCGCATCATCTGTCAACTAAATGGCAGGTGAAGGAGGCATAGGTCATACAAATGGATATTACAGACAAAAAAACCCGCCGCAGCGGGTCTTTGAGCCGGGTTCGATTAATGTTCGAACATGGCAGAGATCGATTCTTCGTTGCTGATACGACGAATCGCTTCGGCCAGCATACCTGACAGGGTCAGAGTACGCACGTTCGGCAGTGATTTGATTTCATCGCTTAGCGGAATGGTATCGCAGACAACGACTTCATCAATTACAGAGTTACGCAGGTTGTTCGCCGCGTTGCCAGAGAAGATCGGGTGAGTCGCGTACGCAAATACACGCTTAGCACCACGTTCTTTCAGAGCTTCAGCAGCTTTACACAGCGTACCGCCAGTGTCGATCATATCATCGACCAGTACGCAGTCACGACCTGCAACGTCACCGATGATATGCATCACCTGGGAAACGTTCGCACGCGGACGACGTTTGTCGATGATTGCCATATCGGTATCGTTCAGCAGCTTAGCGATAGCGCGGGCACGCACAACGCCGCCGATGTCCGGGGAAACCACAATCGGGTTATCCAGATTCAGCTGCAGCATGTCTTCCAGCAGGATCGGGCTACCAAATACGTTATCAACCGGAACGTCGAAGAAACCCTGAATCTGTTCAGCATGCAGATCCACTGTCAGCACACGGTCAACACCGACGCTGGAGAGGAAGTCTGCAACCACTTTCGCAGTGATTGGTACACGAGCGGAACGGACGCGACGGTCCTGGCGCGCATAGCCAAAGTAGGGGATAACAGCGGTGATACGACCTGCGGAAGCACGACGCAGGGCATCAACCATCACGACTAATTCCATCAGGTTGTCGTTAGTAGGGGCACAAGTGGACTGGATGATGAAAATATCACCACCGCGTACATTTTCGTTAATTTGTACGCTGACTTCGCCGTCGCTAAAGCGACCTACAGCGGCGTCGCCGAGTGAAGTGTACAGGCGGTTGGCAATACGTTGTGCTAGTTCCGGGGTGGCGTTACCAGCAAAAAGCTTCATATCAGGCACGAGAAGAACCTCAGGCATGCGTCCATTGGTGGAAAGAATCTGCCGAAAACTGTGCGGGCCAGGCAATATTCTTTCCAGGCGGTGTATTAAAGAGCGCGATGCAACGTCTGGAACAAGGTGACGTTGTCACCGAAACTCAGCTTGCCCGGCTTAAAGCATGGCTCTGTGCAATGGGGAAAGATTGACACCTTTCGCCACAAAGCCATTGAGCCATTCCGGGGCTTGCTCTAGCACCTGGCGGGCTTCAGACTCTGTATCAAATTCAGCAAAGACACAGGCCCCTGTCCCAGTCAGGCGCGACGGGGCGTATTCTAACAGCCAGGAAAGCACCGCATCAACCTCGCGAAAACGTTTTCTTGCGATAACCTCGCAATCATTGCTGAATTCACATTTTAGCAACGTTTCTATTGACCTTTTTGGCGTGTTGCGCGGGAGTTCGGGATCTTTAAAAATCATTGGCGTAGGAATACTCACGCCAGGGTGCGCAACCAGATACCATTTCTCTGGTGGATTCACCGGCGTTAATATTTCGCCGACCCCTTCGGCAAAAGCAGCATGACCACGGACAAAAACCGGGACATCTGCGCCCAGCGTCAGCCCGATTTCTGCCAACTCATCAACACTCAGTCCGCATTGCCACAGATGATTTAAAGCTACCAGAACTGTTGCGGCATTGGATGAACCACCGCCCAGACCACCACCCATAGGCAAACGCTTGTCAATGCTGATATCTGCACCACTTCCTTTCGGAAGACGCCCACTGGCGGCGCCTGCTTTCATCAACAACCGTGCCGCGCGAACAATCAGATTATCTTCGTGTTCCACACCTTCAACTGGCGTTAATAGGCGGATTTCCCCATCGTTGCGAAGTCCAATGCTGATAGTGTCGCCGTAATCCAGAAACTGAAACAGCGTTTGCAGCGTGTGGTAGCCGTCCGCACGCTGACCGGTAATGTATAAAAACAGATTAAGCTTTGCCGGAGAAGGCCACTGAGTCCGCATTATTTCACTATCCAGTTATCCATTTTTAACTTGATGCGCTGACCGCCTTCGGTGAGTTCCATATTGGCAGGCATCGCAGGTTGCGTTTTAGTGTCATAACCGCCGTATACCACTTTCCATTTTTTACCGTTCTGACTATAGGTAATTTCGCTCAGGCGGTACTGGTCGTCCAGTTTGTAGTCGGTTGCATCACCTGGCAAACCTAAAATCCACTGGCGCAAACTGTTGAGCGGAATCGGCATTCCGGTCAATTTGCCAATCATCTCTTCGGCGTCATCGGCGGTGTAACGCTGGCCTTTATTGTCCACTAACTGCACATTACCCGGCTGGGCATTCAACTCCAGCTCAGTGCTGCCCAATGGGTTAGTCAGCAGCAGACGGTAGCGATCCTGGCCAGTTTGCTGCCAGAAGAAACGGGCATACACTTTTTGTTGGTCAGAAATATAGGCAAACGCACCGCGTGTCTGGTACTGATTCAGGTTGCGCACGTCTTGCTGATGCTGACGCCACTGTGGCGAATCCGGGCTTTTGCCCGGACCTTTCGGCGTCGTAACGGAACAGGCCGTGAGCACGAGAGCAGCCAGCGGTAGCAGGCGGATAAAGCGAAAATCGGGCAGGGGCATAATAATGACAAGTCCTTGAGATACGTTGCAGTTATAACCCTTAATGCTAGCGTTACCGTCAGCCATCGTCTATGTTCAAGTTGTCTTAATTGCCAGAATCTAACGGGTTTAGGCAATTACTCCAAAAGGGGGCGCTCTCTTTTATTGATTCCGCGCATCCTGTATGATGCGAGCAGACTAACCATATCAACGTTGGTATTATTTCCCGCAGACATGACCCTTTTAGCACTCGGTATCAACCATAAAACGGCACCTGTATCGCTGCGAGAACGTGTATCGTTTTCGCCGGATAAGCTCGATCAGGCGCTGGACAGCCTGCTTGCGCAGCCGATGGTGCAGGGCGGCGTGGTGCTGTCGACGTGTAACCGCACAGAACTTTATCTTAGCGTTGAAGAGCAGGATAACCTGCAAGAGGCGCTCATTCGCTGGTTGTGCGATTACCATAATCTCAACGAAGAAGATCTGCGTAATAGCCTCTATTGGCATCAGGATAACGACGCGGTCAGCCATTTAATGCGTGTTGCCAGTGGCCTGGACTCATTGGTATTGGGCGAGCCGCAAATCCTCGGCCAGGTAAAAAAAGCCTTTGCCGATTCGCAAAAAGGCCATATGAAGGCCAGCGAACTGGAGCGTATGTTCCAGAAATCTTTCTCCGTGGCGAAACGCGTTCGCACTGAAACGGATATTGGCGCCAGTGCGGTATCTGTTGCATTTGCGGCTTGTACGCTGGCGCGGCAGATCTTTGAATCGCTCTCTACGGTGACCGTATTGCTGGTTGGCGCGGGCGAAACCATCGAGCTGGTGGCGCGTCATCTGCGCGAACACAAAGTACAGAAGATGATTATCGCCAACCGTACTCGCGAACGTGCCCAAATTCTGGCAGATGAAGTCGGCGCGGAAGTGATTGCCCTGAGCGATATCGACGAGCGTCTGTGTGAAGCCGATATCATCATCAGTTCCACCGCTAGCCCGTTGCCGATTATCGGTAAAGGCATGGTGGAGCGCGCATTAAAAAGTCGTCGCAACCAACCGATGCTGCTGGTCGATATTGCCGTTCCACGCGATGTTGAGCCAGAAGTTGGCAAACTGGCGAATGCCTACCTTTACAGCGTTGATGATCTGCAAAGCATTATTTCGCACAACCTGGCGCAACGTAAAGCCGCCGCAGTTGAGGCGGAAACTATCGTCGCCCAGGAAACCAGCGAATTTATGGCGTGGCTACGCGCACAAAGCGCCAGCGAAACCATTCGCGATTATCGCAGCCAGGCTGAACAAGTTCGCGATGAGTTGACCGCCAAAGCGTTAGCGGCCCTGGAACAGGGCGGCGACGCGCAAGCCATAATGCAGGATCTGGCATGGAAACTGACTAACCGCCTGATCCATGCGCCAACGAAATCACTTCAACAGGCCGCCCGTGACGGGGATAACGAACGCCTGAATATTCTGCGCGACAGCCTCGGGCTGGAGTAGCAGTACATCATTTTCTTTTTTACAGGGTGCATTTACGCCTATGAAGCCTTCTATCGTTGCCAAACTGGAAGCCCTGCATGAACGCCATGAAGAAGTTCAGGCACTGCTGGGTGATGCGCAAACCATCGCCGACCAGGAACGTTTTCGCGCATTATCACGTGAATATGCGCAGTTAAGTGATGTTTCGCGCTGTTTCACCGACTGGCAACAGGTTCAGGAAGATATTGAAACCGCGCAGATGATGCTCGACGATCCGGAAATGCGCGAGATGGCGCAGGATGAGCTGCGTGAAGCTAAAGAAAAAAGCGAGCAACTGGAGCAACAGTTACAGGTTCTTTTGCTGCCAAAAGATCCCGATGACGAACGTAACGCCTTCCTTGAAGTGCGTGCCGGAACTGGTGGTGATGAAGCGGCGCTGTTCGCTGGCGATCTGTTCCGTATGTACAGCCGCTACGCCGAAGCCCGCCGCTGGCGTGTAGAAATCATGAGCGCCAGCGAGGGTGAACATGGCGGTTATAAAGAGATCATCGCCAAAATTAGCGGTGATGGTGTGTATGGACGTTTGAAATTCGAATCTGGCGGCCATCGCGTGCAGCGTGTTCCTGCGACGGAATCGCAAGGGCGTATTCATACTTCTGCTTGTACCGTAGCGGTAATGCCAGAGCTGCCGGAAGCGGAACTACCGGATATCAACCCGGCAGATTTGCGTATCGATACTTTCCGTTCCTCAGGCGCAGGTGGTCAGCACGTCAACACCACCGATTCGGCAATTCGTATTACTCACTTGCCGACCGGTATTGTTGTTGAATGTCAGGACGAACGTTCGCAGCATAAAAACAAAGCGAAGGCGCTTTCAGTGCTCGGTGCTCGTATCCATGCGGCGGAAATGGCAAAACGCCAGCAGGCAGAGGCTTCCACCCGTCGCAACTTGCTGGGTAGCGGCGATCGCAGCGATCGTAACCGTACCTATAACTTCCCGCAGGGGCGTGTTACCGATCACCGCATCAACCTGACGCTCTACCGTCTGGATGAAGTAATGGAAGGTAAACTGGATATGCTGATAGAACCGATCGTCCAGGAACATCAGGCCGACCAACTGGCGGCGTTGTCCGAGCAGGAATAATGGAATATCAACACTGGTTACGTGAAGCAATAAGCCAACTTCAGGCGAGCGAAAGCCCGCGGCGCGATGCTGAAATCCTGCTGGAGCATGTTACCGGCAAGGGGCGCACTTATATTCTCGCCTTTGGTGAAACGCAGTTGACTGAAGAGCAATGTGAGCAACTCGACGCGCTTTTAGCCCGTCGCCGTGCCGGTGAACCTATTGCTCATTTAACCGGTGTGCGTGAGTTCTGGTCGTTGCCGTTATTTGTTTCGCCAGCGACCTTAATTCCGCGCCCGGATACGGAATGTCTGGTGGAACAGGCACTGGCGCGATTGCCTGAACAACCTTGCCGCATTCTCGATCTTGGAACTGGCACAGGGGCAATTGCACTGGCATTGGCCAGCGAACGCCCGGATTGCGATGTTACGGCGGTTGACCGAATGCCTGACGCTATCGCTCTTGCGAAGCGCAATGCGCAAAATCTGGCAATCAAAAATATCCACATCCTGCAAAGCGACTGGTTTAGCGCGCTAGCCGGGCAGCAGTTTACGATGATTGTCAGCAATCCGCCGTATATCGACGAGCAGGATCCACATCTTCAACAAGGCGATGTTCGCTTTGAGCCACTCACTGCGCTGGTTGCGGCAGACAGCGGAATGGCAGACATCGTGCATATCATCGAACAGTCGCGTAACGCGCTGGCATCCGGCGGTTTTCTGCTTCTGGAACATGGCTGGCAGCAGGGCGAAGCTGTGCGACAGGCATTTATCCACGCGGGATATCATGAAGTCGAAACCTGTCGGGACTATGGTGATAACGAGCGTGTAACGCTCGGTCGCTATTATCGATGTTAAGTTTTACTACGCTGCTTAGCGTTCATCTCATTAGCATTGCGCTTTCTGTTGGGCTCTTAACCCTACGATTCTGGCTACGTTACCAGGAGCATCCGCTGGCATTCGCTCGTTGGACGCGCATTGTGCCGCCGGTTGTCGACACGGTGTTATTGCTTAGCGGCATCGCGCTGATGGCTAAAGCGCACATCCTGCCATTTTCCGGGCAGGCTGAATGGCTGACTGAAAAGCTGTTTGGAGTTATCATTTATATCGTTTTGGGTTTTATTGCACTCGATTATCGTCGGATGCACAGTCAGCAGGCGCGCATTATTGCCTTCCCGCTGGCGCTGGTGGTGCTGTACATCATCATTAAACTCGCCACCACAAAAGTACCGTTACTGGGGTAAGTCATGAGATCGTTAGCTGATTTCGAATTTAATAAAGCACCATTGTGCGAAGGCATGATCCTGGCTTGCGAAGCAATCCGCCGCGATTTTCCCTCGCAAGATGTCTACGACGAACTGGAGCGTCTCGTTAGTCTGGCGAAGGAAGAAATTAGCCAGCTTCTGCCATTAGAAGAGCAGCTGGAAAAATTAATCGCGCTGTTTTACGGCGAATGGGGGTTTAAAGCCTCACGTGGTGTTTATCGTCTTTCCGATGCATTATGGCTTGATCAAGTGCTAAAAAATCGGCAGGGCAGTGCGGTATCGTTAGGCGCCGTTTTATTGTGGGTTGCTAATCGTCTCGATTTGCCACTATTGCCGGTGATATTCCCAACGCAGCTTATATTGCGCATAGAATGCCCGGACGGAGAAATCTGGCTGATTAACCCTTTTAACGGTGAATCATTAAGCGAACATATGCTGGATGTGTGGTTAAAGGGAAATATCAGCCCGTCTGCGGAACTGTTTTATGAAGACCTGGATGAAGCCGATAACATTGAGGTTATCCGTAAACTGTTGGATACGCTGAAAGCGTCGCTGATGGAAGAAAATCAGATGGAACTGGCATTACGCACCAGCGAGGCCTTATTACAATTTAACCCGGAAGATCCGTATGAAATTCGCGATCGTGGGTTGATTTACGCGCAACTGGATTGCGAACACGTTGCGTTGAATGATTTAAATTATTTCGTTGAACAGTGTCCGGAAGACCCGATAAGCGAAATGATACGTGCGCAAATTAACAACATCGCGCATAAACATATTGTGCTGCATTAATTAATCGACACTTTACTTAAGATTAAGGCGATCCTATGAAACAAAAAGTGGTTAGCATTGGCGACATCAACGTAGCAAATGACCTGCCGTTCGTGCTGTTTGGTGGTATGAACGTGCTGGAATCTCGCGATCTGGCGATGCGCATTTGCGAACACTACGTAACCGTAACCCAGAAACTGGGTATCCCTTACGTGTTCAAAGCCTCTTTTGACAAAGCCAACCGTTCCTCCATCCACTCTTATCGTGGACCAGGACTGGAAGAAGGGATGAAAATCTTCCAGGAACTGAAACAGACATTTGGCGTAAAAATTATCACTGACGTTCACGAGCCAAGCCAGGCACAGCCTGTTGCTGATGTGGTAGATGTTATTCAGTTGCCAGCGTTTCTTGCTCGCCAGACTGACCTGGTGGAAGCAATGGCGAAGACTGGCGCGGTAATTAACGTCAAGAAACCACAGTTCGTGAGCCCAGGCCAAATGGGTAATATCGTTGATAAATTCAAAGAAGGCGGCAACGATAAAGTGATTCTTTGTGACCGTGGCGCTAACTTCGGTTACGACAACCTGGTCGTTGATATGCTGGGCTTCAGCATAATGAAGAAAGTCTCTGGCAACTCCCCGGTAATTTTCGACGTTACCCACGCACTGCAATGCCGCGATCCGTTTGGTGCAGCTTCTGGTGGTCGCCGCGCCCAGGTTGCCGAACTGGCACGTGCCGGTATGGCTGTAGGTTTGGCTGGTCTGTTTATTGAAGCGCATCCGGATCCGGAACATGCGAAATGTGACGGTCCATCCGCGCTGCCGCTGGCTAAACTGGAGCCGTTCCTCAAGCAGATGAAAGCGATTGATGATCTGGTTAAAGGTTTCGAAGAACTGGATACCAGCAAGTAATCTTTTCTGCTTTGAAAACAAAAGCCTTATCGTTATACGATAGGGCTTTTTTCATGGTCAAAGAAGACAAAAAAGGCCGCAGGCTGTTACCCCTGCGACCGGTTTCGGGCGCACATTGCCATCACGGCAGCCTGACGCCCGTTTTCACCTTACTTCCGGCTACGCCACCAGCCAACAATCGCTGCGGTAATAATTCCCGCCAGGATCGGTGCTGCCAGGTCGTGCCAGAAAATCACGGCAAACTGCGCGAGCGTCATATAGCCGCCTTGTTGTAATGACAACATTTTGCGGCTATTCTTGAAGTGTCTGGTTTCAAGATTAGCCCCCGTTCTGTTGTCAGGTTTGACCTCTCAACGTGCGGGGGTTTTCTCTTTCCAGCAACCAATGCCACCAGGGATAAAGCCCCCGCAACATTGCGCCTCACCGGATAACTCCGGCTTGGTGTCGATACTACGTCTCAATTCATCTTCACTTCATCCCTGAAATGTTTGCAATGCTGTATGCGTTCCGGCTTTTCATCAGCTGTTGCAGTTGTTTCATGAGTGCACTGGATGAGCTTCCAGATCTGGTTGCCAGTGTCTACTTGTGGAAGAGATAAATACAAAAAAGGCCGCAGGCTGTTAACCCTGCGGCCGGTTTCGGGCGCATATTGCCATTACGGCAGCCTGACGCTCGTTTTACCTTACTTCCGGCAACGCCACCAGCTGACAATCGCTGCGGTAATAATTCCCACAAGGATCGGTGCTGCCAGGTCGTGCCAGAAAATCACGGCAAACTGCGCGAGCGTCATATAACCGCCTTTTTGTTGTAATGACAACATTTCGCGGCTATTCTTGAATTGTTCTGGTTCAAGATTAGCCCCCGTTCTGTTGTCAGGTTTGACCTCTCAACGTGCGGGGGTTTTCTCTTTCCAGCAACCAATGCCGCCAGGGATAAAGCCCCCACAACATTGCGCCTCACCGGATAACTCCGGCTTGGTGTGGATACTACGGCTCAATTTATATTCACTTCATCCCTGAAATGTGCGCAATGCTGTACGCGTTCCGGCTTTTCATCAGCTGTTGCAGTGGTTTCGTGCAGGTTGTGGTACAGGCTCGCAAATCTGATTAACGATCTGTTCAGGTAGTATGAAGAAATACTATAAGCAGATAATTTTTATTATCTCCTCCGATTTCCGCCATCGGAGGAGATATAAATGTCAGGCAAATATTGTCATTAAATAAGCTGCAAACAGTGCCAGATGCGCCGCGCCGTTGAGCACGTTGGTACGGCCAGTTGAAAATGAAATATGGCACAGTACCAAAGAGGCTACCATTACCACCATCTCTGGTGCGCCCAGAGCAAACTGCAATTCATTACCCGTCATAAAGGCGATAAGCGTTACAACAGGTACGGTAAGCGAAATAGTCGCTAATACCGAGCCAAAGAACAGATTCATCGCGCGCTGGACCTGGTTGCTTAAAACTGCTTTTAACGCGCCTAAACCTTCCGGCGACAGAATCAATAGCGCTACCAGGAAACCGGTAAAGGCCACCGGCGCATTCATGCTGGTGAGCAATGTTTCTAGCGGGCTGGCGTTCATTTTGGTGACCGCAATAACGGCAATTAGATGGATGATTAACCAGATGGCATGCCACAGGCTGCTATGAGCGGACGGTTTGCCATGATGCGGATCGTCATCATCGCTGTCATCTTCATGCTCATAGACAAACAGGCTTTGATGCGTTTTGGTCTGAATCAGCAAAAATACGCCGTACATTGCTGCGGAAATTAATGCCACAAGTAACGCCTGACCGGTCGAAAAGTTCGCCGCAGGCAGCGCCATCGGAAATACCAGCACGATTATGGCTAATGGGAACAGGGCAATTAAATACTGTTTAATACCAAACAGATTCATATATTGGGTAGCAAATTTACGTCCACCCAGCAGTAATGAAAAACCAACCAGCCCGCCGGTAACAATCATAATGATTGAATAGAGCGTATCTCGCATTAACGTCGGCGCTGCATCGCCGGTCGCCATTAAGGCTGAAATCAAACTGACTTCAAGAATAACGACGGAAAGGCTAAGAATAAGCGAACCGTAAGGTTCACCCAGACGATGGGCTAGTACGTCCGCATGACGGACAACACTAAAAGCACTGCTTAAAATACCAATAAGAGCAAGAAGGTTGATGCCAATAACCACTGGTAGTGTTTGACTGCTTCCCCACAGGGACAGCACTACCAGCGCCAGAACCGGGAAAATAAGCGAAGTCTCCTTGTGGCGGGTTTTTACCGCCTCGTGAGCATTTGTCATTATGGTTATCCTTTGCAGATGAATTTGTCGGAAATGTAATAAATAGGCAGGAAAAATAACAGAAAGTGTCAGGATGTCGGTAACATTTTACGAAATTTTACCCCGTAGTCGTTTTTTTACTCTTCGGAGCATAAAAATAAGCTACGTGTTTAGACAATGTTTGTATTCGCGTCTCTTAAGAAGAGTCTGACCTGAGAATTCTTATGTTTTGGCAAGAGGGGATATTGTTGACCACACTTAATGTTCAATTTTAATAAAGGAGTCAACAATGCCGTATAAAACGAAAAGCGACCTGCCGGAAAGCGTAAAACACGTTTTACCCACTCATGCCCAGGATATCTATAAAGAAGCATTCAACAGCGCCTGGGAGCAATATAAAGATAAAGAAGACCGGCGTGATGATGCCAGTCGCGAAGAGACCGCACATAAAGTAGCCTGGGCTGCGGTGAAACATGAATATGCCAAAGGCGATGATGATAAATGGCATAAAACATCGTAAAACTCAGCGGCAAGTTAAAGCTATTCGTGCGGTGTTGCCTTGCAAGTGGTCTGTGGATTGCATATTGTCCCAATAGTGGTTTCAAAATGAGCAGTAAAAATGTCCGGAAGACACCAAAAAGTTGTCGCAGGGAAGTATGCAGTGGCGGAGGTGTAAGGTGATAACGCGTGATTTCTTGATGAATGCCGATTGTAAAACGGCATTTGGTGCCATTGAAGAATCACTCTTATGGTCGGCAGAACAACGGGCGGCCTCACTGGCGGCGACGCTGTCTTGTCGACCTGATGAGGGACCGGTGTGGATCTTCGGCTATGGATCATTAATGTGGAATCCGGCGCTGGAGTTTACCGAGTCGTGCACCGGTACGCTGGTTGGGTGGCATCGCGCTTTCTGTTTGCGGCTTACTGCCGGGCGGGGAACTGCGCACCAGCCGGGGAGGATGCTTGCACTGAAAGAGGGCGGGCGTACCACGGGCGTTGCGTATCGTCTGCCGGAAGAGTCTCTGGAGCAGGAGCTGACCTTACTGTGGAAGCGTGAGATGATTACTGGCTGCTATCTGCCGTCCTGGTGTCAGCTTCATCTTGACGATGGCCGCACCGTCAATGCGCTGGTGTTCATTATGGACCCGCGTCATCCTGAGTATGAATCCGATACCCGCGCTCAGGTGATTGCCCCGTTGATTGCTGCGGCGAGTGGGCCATTAGGAACCAACGCACAGTACTTGTTTTCCCTGGAACAAGCGCTTAACAAACTGGGGATGCAGGATGACGGGCTGAGTGATTTACTGGTGTCGGTGAAAAAACTTCTGGCGGAAAATTTCCCGGATGGTGTGTTACGGCCCGGGTTTGCCCGATAAAACATTTTAGCAGTGGGGCATCTCTATTATCTTGAGCGCCCCATACTGAAGTTAAAATGTGAGCACTTTATCGGCAAGCAGCGTCCATTGCGCCAGTTCTACCAGAGTACCAATTTCCACTCCATCAATCAGTGGAAGTGTGCTGATGCCACGACCATCGGTGCAGGTTTTGCACAATTTCACTGGCACATTTTGCGCCGTGAGGATCTCCAGCATTTGCTGAATGTTATAGCCTTCCCCAGGTTTTTGTCCGCGCAATCCGGCAGTGACCGCATCAGACATCAGGAATAGACGCAGATCCAGGTAGCTTTCCTGCTCTCGTAGCGCAATGGCCAGCCGCAGGCTGTTAAATAAGGATTCGCTCCCGTAGGGGGCGCCATTGGCAACGATCACGATTCTTTGCATTATTTACTCCTGTATTCAGGGAATTAGATGTTCAGTTTCTATCTTACAGCTTGTGTGCTGTCTGACCAATCCGACACATTTTTTAGGATTTGTCATAAAGCATGCAAAAGTACAAGAAAAATTACCAGTAATCGTTATTCTATAAAGCTGTAGCTGTTCATTTTTATTGGAAATTACTGACGTTTTGAGCCGTTTCGTCCCCCGCATTATCGCAATTTGTTTACTCTTGCTGCTGGCAGGCGGTATAGCTAGCGCACAGTCCTCTTTTAAACAGCAAGCGGCAAATCCTTTTGATAACGACAGTGACGGTCTTCCTGACTTAGGAATGGCTGCGGAAAATCATGACGGTGAAAAACATTTTGCTGAAATTGTGAAAGATTTTGGTGAAACCAGTATGACTGATAAAGGTCAGGACACTGGCGAGCAGGCGAGAGCTTTTGCGTTGGGAAAAGTCCGCGATGCGCTTAGCCAGCAGGTCAATCAGCACGTGGAATCCTGGCTATCGCCGTGGGGGAACGCCAGTGTCGACGTCAAAGTGGATAACGAAGGACATTTTACAGGTAGCCGGGGGAGCTGGTTTGTACCGCTACAGGATAACGAACGTTATCTTACATGGAGCCAGATTGGGCTCACTCAGCAGGATGATGGTCTGGTCAGTAACCTTGGCGCAGGCCAACGATGGGCGCGTGGCAACTGGCTGGTGGGATATAACACTTTTTATGACAACTTGCTGGATCAAAATCTCCAGCGAGCAGGTTTCGGTGCCGAAGCGTGGGGGGAATATTTGCGGTTGTCAGCAAACTATTACCAGCCTTTTGCCTCCTGGCGTGAACAGACCGCCACGCTCGAGCAACGAATGGCGCGTGGTTACGACTTGACGGCCCGGATGCGGATGCCGTTTTACCAGCATATCAACACCAGCGTTAGCCTCGAACAATATTTTGGTCAGAGTGTTGATTTGTTTAACACCGGCACGGGTTATCACAATCCCGTCGCCTTGAGTCTTGGACTAAATTACACACCTGTCCCACTCGTTACAGTAACCGCCCTGCATAAACAGGGGGAAAGTGGAGAAAGGCAAAATAACCTCGGACTGAATATTAACTACCGTTTTGGCGTGCCGCTCAACAAACAGCTTTCTGCTGGCGAAGTTGCTGAAAGCCAGTCGCTACGCGGCAGTCGCTATGACAATCCGCAGCGAAATAATCTGCCGACTATTGAGTATCGGCAACGTAAAACCTTAACGGTGTTTCTGGCAACGCCGCCTTGGGATCTTAAACCTGGTGAAACCGTGCCACTGAAATTACAAATTCGCAGTCATTACGGTATTCGGCAATTGATCTGGCAGGGAGATACGCAGATGTTAAGTCTGACATCGGGAGCGACAGCCAATAGTGCGGATGGCTGGACGTTGATCATGCCGGACTGGCAAAGTGGGGAAGGGGCGAGCAATCAATGGCGATTGTCGGTAGTGGTGGAGGATAACCAGGGGCAGCGTGTCTCCTCCAATGAGATCACGCTAACGCTTGCCGAACCTTTCGACGCAATGTCGAACGACGAACCGATCTGGGAACCGTAATCAGAAAATACGTTCCTGATGCACCCATACCGCAGCTTCTACACGAGATTTGAGCTTCATTTTTTTCAGCATGTGTTTCACATGCACTTTAACCGTGCTTTCAGTGATGTCCAGGCGACGGGCAATCATCTTATTCGGTAAGCCCTGGGCTATTAGTTTTAGAATGTCGCGTTCACGTGGTGTTAACTGGTTAACATCACGCTCAGTCGTAGCGCGGTTAGCGCGCAGGCTGGCGGCCAGAACAGGGGTCAACGCTTCGCTTAAGACCATTTCGCCAGCGGCAGCCTGATGCAATGCTTTCAGTAAATCTTCTGGCTCCATATCTTTTAACAGATAGCCATCTGCACCGCGTTTCAATGCGGTTACCACGTCCTCTTCATGGTTAGAGACGCTGAACACCACAATACGGCCAGAGAGGGACTTTTCGCGCAGTTTATCCAGCGTTTCCAGACCGTTCATGCCGGGCATATTGAGATCTAACAGGATCAGATCGGGATCAAGAGACTCCGCCAGTTCAATACCCTGTTCGCCATTACTCGCTTCGCCAACCACGGTGATATCTGGTGCCATACTAATAAGCTGTTTTACGCCAGTTCGCAGCATCGGGTGATCGTCAATCAGCAGGATAGTAGCCGGTTCCTGATTACTCATGGGTATCTCCTTGGACGTCTGTGAAAGTTTTTTCGGGAATAAAGGTGACCACCACTTCGGTGCCACCTGATTCACGACGGCGGACGCGGCAATCGCCTCGTAAACTTTGCGCACGGTCGCGCATTATTATCATGCCGTAGTGATTGCTGCGGATGGCATTTTCAGGCACGCCGCAGCCATTATCCTGAACGGTCAGTTTTACCTGATTATCGTTTTGCGCCACCGTAACCACCACCTCACTTGCTTGCGAATGTTTGAGGGCGTTACTTAATGCCTCACGGGCAATTTGCAACAGATGGATTGCCTGATGTGAAGGCACCAGACGTGGCGGCAATTGGTAATTCAGCTTCACCGGGAAGCCAAATTTGGCGCTGTACTCTTCGCAGCTCGCCTCCAGTGCGGGACGTAATCCTGGTTCGGTGAGCTGTAAACGAAATGTGGTGAGTAACTCACGCAACTGCGCCCAGGACGCATTCAGTTCGTTACGGATCTGGCTTAACAGTTCGCGGCTGCTTTCTGGCAGCGCGTCGCCTTGCATCTGTAAACAACTTACCTGCATTTTCATGCAAGAGAGCGATTGAGCAATAGAATCATGCAGTTCGCGCGCAATGGTGGCACGCTCTTCCATCACGATCAACTGCTGCTGGCGCTCCTGATGGCGATCCAACGCCAGCGTGGCGGTGAGCTGTTCAACCAGGGTATCCACCAGTTGTTGTTGATCATGGCTAAGATGACGCCCCTGCGGCAGGGTAGCCAGCAAAATACCATACTGCATATGAGAATCCGCTAACCGCCATTTCAACGTAGTGCCGCGATCGCCAACGGGTAAAACGCCGCGTGGGCAGAGATGGCAGCCTTTATCATCGCAACTCATATCTGGCTGACAGGTGAACTCCTGATGGTTCTCTTCATCTTCCGTGTCATATACCCGTAGTTCGATATCACGCAACAGGGTTAAATTTTGTAGACCGTTAAGCACAGGCGACAGGCGTTCACACAGCGGAGCGCGGGAATGCAAACGGCGGTTGGCCTGCCACAAAAAAGAGAGAATCTGATTTTTATGCTCCAGTCCGGCAGTTTTCTCCTGTACCCGCTGCTCAAGCACGGCATAACTTTCCGCCAGTTCAGCAGACATATTGTTCAGTGCAGTCCCCAACATCGCCATCTCGTTTCGTCCGCTGATATTCGCTCTCTTACTAAAATCGCGATGACTGACAGCGCTGGCCATTGCCAGTAATTGTCGCCACGGTTGAAGCAAACGCGCTCGCAGCCAGATAATGGTAAACACCAGTAAAAGCGCCATAAAGACCGCCATTACCCGGTGGACCAACACAACTGTCTCAATACGCGTTTCGGTGGTGCGGTCAAAACCAGAAACCAGCTTATCAAGCCCGGCAACAAACTGGCTGACGTCTGCCGACACCGTTTCGCGGTTTTGTGCACGCAACAGCGCAGGAATCAATTCATTGCGCCAGTAATCCTGTAGCCCCTGTAATTGCGCCAGTTGCCCGTCTCGTTCTGCCGCACGAGTTAACTCGGTGCTAAATGCCGTTTGTTCCATCTCTTTGATTAAGGGCTTGTCATTCTCGCTTAATGGCACAGCCGCCAGCAGACGGTAACTTTGCATGCGCAGCGATCCCGCTTTGTTGATCGCATGGGCGCTGCCCTGAACGCCTTGCACCAGCCAGCCAGAAACTGCCATCCCCGCCAGTCCAATGGCGGTAGAAAGCAAAACAATCAGCGCAACCTGATTAACCAGGGTGAGCGGAGAGAGACAACGTTTAAGCATATAAACCTCTTCCTTCAGGCTTTGAATGAGCAATAACCTTAATGAATGTGACGATACATTCTGGAATGGCAGTATTCTCGGCTATTGGCTGAAGTATACCCATACCCGGAAAGAGTTACTCCTTATTTGCCGTGTGGTTAGTCGCTTTACGTCAGTAAGGGTAGGGATTTTACAGTGTCGTGAAAAATCTCAAAATTTTTATGAAATCTCTGTACTCACTATGGGTAATGATAAATATCAATGATAGATAAAGTTATATTGTCGTTTGATTTACATCAAATTGCCTTTGGCTACAGACACTAAGGTGGCAGACATCGAAACGAGTATCAGAGGTGTCTATGAGTCACTCATCCGCCCCCGAAAGGGCTACTGGAGCAGTCATTACAGATTGGCGACCGGAAGATCCTGCGTTCTGGCAACAACGCGGTCAACGCATCGCCAGCCGTAACCTGTGGATTTCCGTTCCCTGCCTGCTTCTGGCGTTTTGCGTATGGATGTTATTCAGTGCCGTTGCGGTGAACCTACCGAAAGTCGGCTTTAATTTTACGACCGATCAGCTATTTATGCTGACTGCGCTACCTTCAGTTTCTGGCGCATTATTACGTGTTCCATACTCCTTTATGGTTCCAATCTTCGGTGGTCGTCGCTGGACGGCATTCAGCACCGGTATTCTGATTATTCCTTGCGTCTGGCTGGGTTTTGCCGTTCAGGATACCTCCACGCCTTATAGCGTCTTCATCATCATCTCTCTGCTGTGCGGCTTTGCTGGCGCGAACTTCGCCTCCAGTATGGCAAACATCAGCTTCTTCTTTCCGAAGCAGAAGCAGGGTGGCGCGCTGGGCCTGAATGGTGGTCTGGGCAACATGGGTGTCAGCGTCATGCAGCTGGTTGCTCCGCTGGTGGTATCACTGTCAATTTTTGCTGCATTTGGTAGCCAGGGTGTAACACAGCCTGATGGCACCGAGCTGTATCTGGCGAACGCGTCCTGGGTATGGGTGCCGTTCCTCGCCATCTTCACCATCGCGGCATGGTTTGGCATGAACGACCTTGCTACCTCGAAAGCCTCCATCAAGGAGCAGTTACCGGTACTCAAACGTGGGCATCTGTGGATTATGAGCCTGCTGTATCTGGCAACCTTCGGCTCCTTCATCGGTTTCTCTGCGGGCTTTGCCATGTTGTCAAAAACGCAGTTCCCGGACGTGCAGATTCTGCACTACGCCTTCTTCGGACCGTTTATTGGCGCACTGGCGCGTTCTGCTGGTGGTGCATTGTCTGACCGTCTTGGCGGTACCCGTGTCACGCTGGTGAACTTCGTGCTGATGGCGATTTTCAGTGGCTTGCTGTTCCTCACCTTACCAACTGACGGGCAGGGCGGAAGCTTCATGGCGTTCTTCGCGGTCTTCCTGGCGCTGTTCCTGACAGCTGGGCTGGGTAGTGGTTCCACTTTCCAGATGATTTCCGTGATCTTCCGTAAACTGACAATGGATCGCGTGAAAGCAGAAGGCGGTTCTGACGAACGAGCCATGCGTGAAGCGGCAACCGACACTGCGGCGGCACTGGGTTTCATCTCTGCGATTGGCGCTATCGGTGGCTTCTTTATCCCGAAAGCGTTTGGTAGCTCACTGGCATTAACGGGTTCGCCAGTCGGTGCAATGAAAGTATTTTTGATTTTCTATATCGCCTGCGTGGTGATTACCTGGGCGGTATACGGTCGGCATTCTAAAAAATAAATCGTTACTCGTCATACTTCGGGTTACATGTGCTGCGGCTGCGTTCATTCACTCCAGTCACTTACTTTAGTAAGCTCCTGGGATTCATTCACTTGCCGCCTTCCTGTAACTCGAATTATATAGAGTAAAATATTTGATTATCCTTTGCGCGGCGTAATGTCGCGCTTTTTTTATTTGTCATTTAGTTACAACATACTTTGAGGGCGATAATTATTTTCAATTGCGTCAATTAAGCACCATTAATATGTCATCCATGGGGGATACTCCTTAATACCCACCTGTATAAAAATCCGAAATGTATAAATGTGAGATAGCATAAAAACCATTAATTTACAGTCTGTTAGATATAAGCCATTAATTACCCTTAAGGAGTATCTTAGGAATTTACTTTATTTTTCATCCCCACCACTCTTGATCGTTATCAATTCCCACGTTGTTTCAGAGCGTTACCTTGCCTTTAAACATTAGCAATGTCGATTTATCAGAGAGCCGACAGGCTCCCACAGGAGAAAACCGATGAGTAAATTCCTGGACCGGTTTCGCTACTTCAAGCAGAAGGGCGAAACCTTTGCCGATGGGCATGGCCAGCTTCTCAATACCAACCGTGACTGGGAGGATGGATATCGCCAGCGTTGGCAGCATGACAAAATCGTCCGCTCTACCCACGGGGTAAACTGCACCGGCTCCTGTAGCTGGAAAATCTACGTTAAAAACGGTCTGGTGACCTGGGAAACCCAGCAGACTGACTATCCGCGTACCCGTCCGGACCTGCCAAACCATGAACCTCGCGGCTGCCCGCGCGGCGCCAGCTACTCCTGGTATCTCTATAGCGCCAACCGCCTGAAATACCCAATGATGCGCAAACGCCTGATGAAAATGTGGCGTGAAGCGAAGGCGCTGCATAGCGATCCGGTTGAGGCATGGGCTTCTATCATTGAAGACGCCGATAAAGCGAAAAGCTTTAAGCAGGCGCGTGGACGCGGTGGTTTTGTTCGTTCCTCCTGGCAGGAAGTGAACGAACTGATCGCCGCATCTAACGTTTACACCATCAAAAACTACGGCCCGGACCGTGTCGCTGGCTTCTCGCCAATTCCGGCAATGTCGATGGTTTCTTACGCATCGGGTGCGCGCTATCTCTCGCTGATTGGCGGTACTTGCTTGAGCTTCTACGACTGGTACTGCGACCTGCCTCCTGCGTCTCCGCAAACCTGGGGCGAGCAAACTGACGTTCCGGAATCCGCTGACTGGTACAACTCCAGCTACATCATCGCCTGGGGTTCAAACGTGCCGCAGACGCGTACCCCGGATGCTCACTTCTTTACTGAAGTGCGTTACAAAGGCACCAAAACTGTTGCCGTAACGCCTGACTACGCTGAAATCGCCAAATTGTGCGATCTTTGGCTGGCACCGAAACAAGGCACCGATGCGGCAATGGCGCTGGCGATGGGCCACGTAATGCTGCGTGAATTCCACCTCGACAATCCAAGCCAGTATTTCACCGACTATGTGCGTCGCTACACCGACATGCCGATGCTGGTGATGCTGGAAGAGCGCGACGGTTACTACGCTGCGGGTCGTATGCTGCGCGCTGCCGATCTGGTGGATGCGCTGGGCCAGGAAAACAATCCGGAATGGAAAACGGTCGCCTTTAATACCAATGGCGAAATGGTTGCGCCGAACGGTTCTATTGGCTTCCGCTGGGGCGAGAAGGGCAAATGGAATCTTGAACAGCGCGACGGTAAAACCGGCGAAGAAACCGAGCTGCAACTGAGCCTGCTGGGTAGCCAGGATGAGATCGCTGAAGTGGGCTTCCCGTATTTTGGCGGCGACGGCACTGAACACTTCAACAAAGTGGAGCTGAAAAATATTCTGCTGCACAAACTGCCGGTAAAACGCCTGCAACTGGCCGACGGTAGCACCGCTCTGGTGACCACCGTTTATGATCTGACGCTGGCAAACTACGGTCTGGAACGCGGCTTGAACGACGTTAACTGCGCAACCAGCTACGACGATGTGAAAGCTTACACTCCGGCGTGGGCCGAGCAGATCACTGGCGTTTCTCGCAGCCAGATTATCCGTATTGCCCGTGAATTTGCTGATAACGCTGACAAGACGCACGGTCGTTCGATGATTATCGTCGGTGCGGGTCTGAACCACTGGTACCACCTCGATATGAACTACCGTGGTCTGATCAACATGCTGATTTTCTGCGGCTGTGTCGGTCAGAGCGGTGGCGGCTGGGCGCACTATGTAGGTCAGGAAAAACTGCGTCCGCAAACCGGCTGGCAGCCGCTGGCGTTTGCCCTCGACTGGCAGCGTCCGGCGCGTCATATGAACAGCACATCTTATTTCTATAACCACTCCAGCCAGTGGCGTTATGAAACCGTGACTGCGGAAGAACTGCTGTCGCCAATGGCGGATAAATCCCGCTATACCGGACATCTGATCGACTTCAACGTCCGTGCAGAACGCATGGGCTGGCTGCCGTCTGCGCCGCAGTTAGGCACTAACCCGCTGACTATCGCTGGCGAGGCAGAAAAAGCCGGGATGAATCCGGTGGACTATACGGTGAAATCCCTGAAAGACGGTTCCATCCGTTTTGCGGCTGAACAACCAGAAAACGGTAAAAACCACCCGCGTAACCTGTTCATCTGGCGTTCTAACCTGCTCGGTTCTTCCGGTAAAGGTCATGAGTTTATGCTCAAGTACCTGCTGGGGACAGAACACGGTATCCAGGGTAAAGATCTGGGGCAGCAGGGCGGCGTGAAGCCGGAAGAAGTGGACTGGCAGGACAACGGTCTGGAAGGCAAGCTGGATCTGGTGGTGACGCTGGACTTCCGTCTGTCGAGCACCTGTCTCTATTCCGACATCATTTTGCCGACGGCGACCTGGTACGAAAAAGACGACATGAATACTTCGGATATGCATCCGTTTATTCACCCGCTGTCTGCGGCGGTCGATCCGGCCTGGGAAGCGAAAAGTGACTGGGAAATCTACAAAGCCATCGCCAAGAAATTCTCCGAAGTGTGCGTTGGTCATCTGGGTAAAGAAACCGACATCGTCACGCTGCCGATCCAGCACGACTCTGCCGCTGAACTGGCGCAGCCGCTGGATGTGAAAGACTGGAAAAAAGGCGAATGCGACCTGATCCCCGGTAAAACCGCACCGCACATTATGGTCGTAGAGCGCGATTATCCGGCAACTTACGAACGCTTTACCTCTATCGGCCCGCTGATGGAGAAAATCGGTAACGGTGGTAAAGGGATTGCCTGGAACACCCAGAGCGAGATGGATCTGCTGCGTAAGCTCAACTACACCAAAGCGGAAGGTCCGGCGAAAGGCCAGCCGATGCTGAACACCGCCATTGATGCGGCAGAGATGATCCTGACGCTGGCACCGGAAACCAACGGTCAGGTAGCCGTGAAAGCCTGGGCTGCCCTGAGCGAATTTACCGGTCGTGACCATACGCATCTGGCGCTGAATAAAGAAGACGAGAAGATCCGCTTCCGCGATATTCAGGCACAACCGCGCAAAATTATCTCCAGCCCGACCTGGTCTGGTCTGGAAGATGAACACGTTTCTTACAACGCCGGTTACACCAACGTTCACGAGCTGATCCCGTGGCGCACGCTCTCTGGTCGTCAGCAGCTTTATCAGGATCATCAGTGGATGCGTGATTTCGGTGAAAGCCTGCTGGTTTATCGTCCGCCGATTGACACCCGTTCGGTGAAAGAAGTGATGGGCCAGAAATCCAACGGTAATCCGGAAAAAGCGCTCAACTTCCTGACGCCGCACCAGAAGTGGGGGATCCACTCCACCTATAGCGACAACCTGCTGATGCTGACTTTAGGTCGCGGTGGTCCGGTGGTCTGGCTGAGTGAAGCCGATGCCAAAGATCTGGGTATCGCCGATAACGACTGGATTGAAGTCTTCAACAGCAACGGTGCACTGACTGCCCGTGCGGTTGTCAGCCAGCGTGTTCCGGCAGGGATGACCATGATGTACCACGCGCAGGAACGTATCGTTAACCTGCCTGGTTCGGAAATTACCCAACAGCGTGGTGGTATCCATAACTCGGTCACCCGTATCACGCCGAAACCGACGCATATGATCGGCGGCTATGCCCATCTGGCATACGGCTTTAACTACTACGGCACTGTAGGTTCTAACCGCGATGAGTTTGTTGTAGTGCGTAAGATGAAGAACATTGACTGGTTAGATGGCGAAGGCAATGACCAGGTACAGGAGAGCGTAAAATGAAAATTCGTTCACAAGTCGGCATGGTGCTGAATCTCGATAAGTGCATCGGCTGCCACACCTGTTCAGTTACCTGTAAAAACGTCTGGACCAGCCGCGAAGGCGTGGAATACGCGTGGTTCAACAACGTGGAAACCAAGCCGGGCCAGGGCTTCCCGACCGACTGGGAAAACCAGGAAAAATACAAAGGCGGCTGGATCCGTAAAATCAATGGCAAACTGCAACCGCGCATGGGTAACCGCGCCATGCTACTGGGTAAAATCTTCGCTAACCCGCATCTGCCGGGGATCGACGATTATTACGAGCCGTTTGATTTTGACTATCAGAACCTGCATACCGCGCCGGAAGGCAGCAAATCGCAGCCGATTGCCCGTCCGCGTTCGCTGATTACCGGCGAACGGATGGCGAAAATCGAAAAAGGGCCGAACTGGGAAGATGACCTGGGCGGCGAGTTTGACAAACTGGCGAAAGACAAGAACTTCGACAACATCCAGAAGGCGATGTATAGCCAGTTCGAAAACACCTTCATGATGTATTTGCCGCGCCTGTGCGAACACTGCCTGAACCCGGCATGTGTGGCGACCTGCCCGAGCGGTGCGATTTACAAGCGTGAAGAAGATGGCATCGTCCTGATCGATCAGGACAAATGCCGTGGTTGGCGTATGTGCATCACCGGATGCCCATACAAAAAAATCTACTTCAACTGGAAGAGCGGTAAGTCTGAGAAGTGCATCTTCTGCTATCCGCGTATTGAAGCCGGTCAGCCGACGGTGTGTTCAGAAACCTGTGTCGGTCGTATCCGTTATCTCGGCGTGCTGCTGTACGATGCGGACGCCATTGAACGTGCGGCCAGCACCGAGAACGAAAAAGATCTCTACCAGCGTCAGCTGGAGGTGTTCCTCGATCCGAACGATCCGAAGGTCATCGAGCAGGCGATTAAAGATGGTATCCCGCTGAGCGTTATTGAAGCTGCGCAGCAGTCGCCGGTTTATAAAATGGCGATGGAATGGAAACTGGCGCTGCCGCTGCATCCGGAATATCGCACCTTGCCGATGGTCTGGTACGTGCCGCCTCTGTCTCCGATTCAGTCTGCGGCAGACGCTGGCGAGTTGGGCAGCAACGGCATTTTGCCAGACGTCGAAAGCCTGCGTATCCCGGTACAGTATCTGGCGAACCTGCTGACCGCAGGCGACACCCAACCGGTACTGCGTGCGCTGAAACGCATGCTGGCGATGCGTCATTACAAACGTGCTGAAACCGTTGACGGTAAAGTTGATACCCGTGCGCTGGAAGAGGTCGGTCTGACCGAAGCCCAGGCGCAGGAAATGTATCGTTATCTGGCGATTGCTAACTACGAAGATCGCTTTGTGGTACCAAGCAGCCATCGTGAACTGGCACGGGAAGCCTTCCCGGAGAAAAATGGCTGCGGCTTTACCTTTGGTGACGGCTGCCACGGTTCAGATACCAAATTCAATCTGTTCAACAGCCGTCGTATCGATGCCATCGATGTGACCAGCAAAACGGAGCCGCATCCATGATCGAACTCGTGATTGTATCGCGTCTCCTTGAATATCCGGATGCTGCCTTATGGCAGCATCAACAGGAGATGTTCGAGGCGATTGCCGCGTCGGAAAATTTGTCGAAAGAAGATGCCCATGCGCTGGGCATTTTCCTGCGCGATTTAACGGCGATGGATCTGCTGGATGCCCAGGCGCAGTACAGCGAACTGTTCGACCGTGGTCGCGCCACGTCACTGTTGCTATTCGAACATGTTCACGGTGAATCCCGCGATCGTGGTCAGGCAATGGTTGACCTGTTAGCGCAGTACGAGCAGCACGGCTTGCAGTTAAACAGCCGCGAATTGCCGGACCATCTGCCGCTGTATCTGGAATATCTGGCACAGCTGCCGCAAAGCGAAGCCGTGGAAGGTTTGAAAGATATCGCGCCGATTCTGGCATTGCTGAGCGCGCGTCTGCAACAGCGTGAAAGCCGTTATGCCGTGCTGTTTGATCTGCTGCTGAAACTGGCGAATACCGCTATCGACAGTGACAAAGTGGCGGAAAAAATTGCCGATGAAGCGCGCGACGATACGCCGCAGGCGCTGGATGCCGTCTGGGAAGAAGAGCAGGTTAAATTCTTTGCTGACAAAGGCTGCGGTGATTCAGCAATCACTGCTCATCAGCGTCGCTTTGCCGGTGCCGTCGCGCCGCAATATCTGAATATCACCACCGGAGGACAGCACTAATGCAATTCCTGAATATGTTCTTCTTTGACATCTACCCGTACATTGCCGGGGCGGTCTTCCTGATTGGTAGTTGGCTGCGCTATGACTACGGGCAGTACACCTGGCGCGCGGCATCCAGCCAGATGCTGGACCGTAAAGGAATGAACCTGGCGTCGAACCTGTTCCATGTCGGCATTCTGGGGATTTTCGTCGGCCACTTCTTCGGTATGCTGACGCCGCACTGGATGTATGAAGCGTGGTTGCCGATCGAAGTGAAACAAAAAATGGCGATGTTTGCTGGTGGTGCCAGCGGCGTGCTGTGTCTGATTGGCGGCGTGCTGTTGCTGAAGCGCCGCCTGTTCAGCCCTCGCGTGCGTGCAACCACTACCGGAGCGGATATCCTGATCCTGTCGCTGCTCGTTATCCAGTGCGCGCTGGGCCTGCTGACCATTCCATTCTCTGCCCAGCATATGGACGGTAGCGAGATGATGAAACTGGTTGGCTGGGCGCAGTCGGTAGTGACCTTCCACGGTGGCGCTTCTCAACACCTTGATGGTGTCGCGTTTATCTTCCGTCTGCACCTGGTGCTGGGGATGACGTTGTTCCTGCTGTTCCCGTTCTCGCGTCTGGTGCACATCTGGAGCGTACCGGTGGAGTATCTGACACGTAAGTATCAGCTGGTGCGCGCTCGCCACTAAGCACGACAAAGTGCCTGATGCGCTGCGCTTATCAGGTCTACAGAGTCGTACAATTCATTGATATTACGTGATATGTATGCCGGATAAGGCGTTCACGCCGCATCCGGCATAACGTAACGCACGTTGTCAGCCTGCTGAAATCATCAGTTACACATTGTCGATATTTCAGATTGTAGAGAAACGAACCTCATCTATATGATTGGCCCACCTATGGAGCAGTGAAGGAGCACTGACCGTGGATCAACCTAATCAATCGACGATTTCTGCGGCATTAAAAATAATCGCCACGGGGATCGCCTTACCACCTGATAAAATTACCTCTCAACAACTGGATGTTCAGTTAAATAAACCTGCGGGCTACGTTGAGCGACGTTCCGGCATTTGCTGGCGCTATTTTGCCAGCAACGACGCCAGCCAGGCCGAACTGGCGGCAGAAGCGTTGCATAATGCGTTAGCATCGGCTGCCTTAAAACCTTCTGATATTGATCTGTTAATTTGTGCGTCAGCCATTGCCGTACAGGCATTACCCTGCAGCGCAATTCATATTCTTAAAGCCGCTGCTATGCCCGCAGGCGTTGCCGGATTTGATATCAACTGTAGCTGTGTCAGCTTTATTTCCGCTCTGGAAGTTGCTGCCGGATTATTAAACTGTGGAGCATATCGGCGCATTGCTATCGTCTCGGCAGATATTGCTTCACGCGGCATCGACTGGAATCATGAAGAGTCGTCACTCATTTTTGGTGATGGCGCGGCGTGCGCGATTGTCGAGCGGGGCGATGGTCGCAGCGGGATTATCGCCAGCCTGATCGAAATGTATCCCGAAGGCAGCGAACTGTGTGAAATTCGTGCGGGCGGCACGCGGCGTAATCCTCGTTCTGGTGTGAGTGACAGCGACTTTCTTTTTCATATGCAGGGGAAACCGCTGTTTCGTTTTGCCTCTTCACTTATTGAAGATTATTTTTCGCGCTTACTGCAAAAAAGCGGCCTGCAACTGGCTGATATCGTTACGGTCGTTCCGCATCAGGCTAGTCATCTTTCCCTTGAACATATGCGTAAACGGCTGCGAGTGCCGGAATCTGCGCTTATTGATGTCTACCGCTTCTACGGCAATCAGGTTGCTGCGTCTATACCCACAGCGCTGCATGAAGCAGTAATTAGCGGTCGTTTTACTGCGGATAAACCTGCGCTGTTGATTGGCACGGCGGCGGGGTTAACGCTGGCTGGCATGGTGCTTTTACCGTGAAGATCCTCGTAACAGGGGCGACCAGCGGCCTCGGGCGAAATGCCGTGCAATATTTGTTGCAATCGGGTGTGTCGGTTGTAGCAACAGGGCGAAATCGTGAGATTGGCAAAGTTCTCGCAAGCGCAGGTGCACAGTTTGTGGCTCTCGATTTAACCGAGGCAACTGAGGATGACTGCGCCCGCTTGATGGAGGGGTGCGATGCCGTCTGGCACTGTGCGGCAAAGTCTTCGCCCTGGGGCGACAAAACGGCATTCTGGCTTGCCAATGTCAAAGCGACCTACACTTTGGCACAGGCGGCAGGCAGGCTGAACATTCCCCGGTTTATCCATATCTCCACGCCTGCAGTTTACTTTGATTTTCAACATCACTATGACCTGCCAGAAAATTATCTTGCGCGAACATTTTCCAGTCATTACGCCAGCAGTAAATATGCTGCTGAACAGGCTATTGCTGGAGCTGTTTCTCGATATCCTGCCACGAGGTTTATTCTTTTGCGTCCCCGTGGTTTGTTTGGTCCTCATGATCAGGTGATTGTTCCTCGTCTGATGCAGCAGTTGCAACAGGGGGGCGGCAGCTTACGTTTGCCGCGCGGTGGTGAAGCGTTATTGGATCTCACTTTCGTGCAAAATGTGGTGTATGCCATGCAGCTGGCAACGCAAGTTGAAGGCTTGTGCTCGGGCAGTATTTACAACATCAGCAATCATCAGCCACAGAAATTATCTGTAATGCTTGACGCCTTGCTGCGCCAGCAACTGGGATTGAGCTACCAAATTGCTACCATTCCCTGGCCATTGCTTTCTCTGGTCGCGCGCGGCCTGGAGCTGTACGGGAAATGCGTTAATCAGGAACCTGTTATCACACGTTACAGCGCCGGAACACTCTGTTTTGATATGACGCTGAGTGCGCAAAAGGCCATTACGGAGTTGGGATATCACCCGCGCTTTTCGATGGAGCAAGGTATTGCAATCACGGGACAATGGTTGCGGGAACATGGGCTGAGGGAACATGGCAAAAATAACCGCATTTGAAACGGGCTGGTGTACCCATATTGGCTGTATTGCGCTAAAAGGGGCTGGGCTTAAAGTGTGTAAATTCCCCGCCCGCGCCTGGCTGCTGGAAGTGGGGGAGAAACGCTGGCTGTGGGACACCGGCTATTCATCGTGGTTCGAACACTACACGCAATCCGGCGTATTTCGTCTTTATCGCCAGGTCACGCCGGTTTATTTCGATCCACAACAGGCGCTGGTGCGGCAACTTTCCGCACACGGACTGGCGGCAAAAGATGTTGATGCGATTATTCTGTCGCATTTTCACGCCGATCATATTGCTGGTCTGCGCGATTTTCCTGATGTCGCCTGCATCTGTTCCGGTGAAGGTTGGCAGCAGGTAAGAACGCTGCGTGGCATAGCCGCACTGCGTCAGGCCTTTGTACCAGGGTTGATCCCGGAGAATTTTGAATCCTCACTGCGTTTTATTGAAAGTTTCGCATCGGTGAATATGCCTCCTGAACTGGCACCGTTTGAGAGTGGCTATTTGCTGCCAGAAAGCAATGGCGAAATTATCCTCGTGCCGCTTCCCGGACATGCTGGCGGACATATCGGTGCGTTTGTGCAAACAGACGATGGCTGGACTTTACTGGCTGGGGATGCCGCTTGGGCTCCTGCAAACTACCGCGAATTGCGCGGGCCTTCACCACTGGCGCATCTGGTTATGTCCGACAGCCACGCCTATTACCGCACGCTTGGGCAATTACATCAACTTTGGCAAAACGGCGCAGTGGACATTCGGTTGTGCCACGAGGGGGATTTATGATCCCGTTGGCTTTACTCTGGCGCTACTTTCGTACCCGCAGGCTGCATTTCACCGATCGCCAGGCGCTGGAATACTGGCAGGCAAAAAGGCTGCATTCGTTTCGGCAAAATGTCTTATCTAAGAGCCCGTGGTTTCAGCGTTATCTGGCGTTGCCGTTTAACCAGTGGCCGTTGATGGACAAAGCATTAATGATGACGCATTTCGATGAGATGAATACCGCGGGTTTAAAGCGCGACGAGCTTCTCGCTTGTGCAATGCGCAGTGAGCAGAGTCGTGATTTCAAACCCAGCGTGGGCAAGTTCAGCGTTGGGCTTTCATCAGGTACATCCGGGAGTCGTGGACTTTTCGTGGTTAGCCCGCACGAGCAACAGATTTGGGCCGCCGGTGTGCTGGCAAAAGTGCTGCCCGACGGTTTATTTGCCAAAGAGCGGGTGGCACTGTTTTTGCGCGCGGACAACAACCTCTATCAAAGCGTGAATAACCGCTGGTTAAGTCTCGACTTTTACGATCTGCTGGCGCCATTTCAGGCGCAACTCAAACAACTGGAACAGCGAGCGCCCACGATTATTGTCGCGCCAGCTCAGGTATTACGCGCACTGGCGCTGGCGGTGATTGCCGGAGAGCTAACGCTAAAGGTCAAAAAAGTGATTTCGGTGGCGGAAGTTCTGGAGCCGCAGGATCGGGAATTACTGCGAAGCGTGTTCAACAATGTGGGCGAAATCTATCAGGCGACAGAAGGCTTTCTCGCCTCTACCTGCCGATGTGGCACGTTACATCTCAACGAAGAATTTGTTCACATTGAACCGCAATGGCTGGATGAGCACCGTTTCGTGCCGATCGTCACAGACTTTACCCGCACCACGCAGCCGGTGGTGCGTTATCGACTTGATGATGTGCTGGTGGCAAGCGAACAGCCATGCCCTTGTGGCAGTGCGACAATGGCGATTGCGCGTATCGAAGGGCGGCAGGACGATCAACTGCAACTGCCAGCAAGATCCGGCGATATTCAGACCGTTTTTGCCGATGCCTGTAGTCGGGTGCTGGCAATGACACTGCCGCTAACGGCCGATTATCGCCTGCTACAAACCGGGCCAGCACAGCTAACGCTAATAGCAGATTGCGAACCGGGGATGCTGGAGCGGTGCCGGGAAGCGTTGAGTGCCTTGTTTATGCGCCAGAATGTCGCGGTAGAGCAATTGATATGGTCGCTGGAATCGCAAACTGTGCCAGTCTCTTTTACAGCCAAGCGGCGGCGAATTGTGCGTGAGTGGGGGCGGGCATGAGCAATCTACTACTACGCCTGAAACAGATGCTGCTTGGCTGGGGAACCGTTGGGGTTATCTACAACTTTAGCGATTGCCTGCAAGGTGAGGGATATCAATTAACGCCGTCAGTAATTGATAATCTGATTGCGTTTTCGCCCTCAGCCGTGTGGCTATATCTCTCGTTTTTTTTAATTGTGCCGTTAGGTTATTTATCCACACCACTTTGCCACCTGCGCTGGCTGGCCTGTGCAATGCAACTTTCGGCACTGGTGGCAGGCGTGTTTTATCTACTCTGGCCCACAACCATGCAATATCCCGCGTTTGCTCAGTCGGGGATATCTGCGGGGGCTCTAAATGGGCTGATCGCCATTGACTCAAGTCAGAACTGTTTTCCCTCCTTACACGCCGCGCTCACGCTGTTGGCGGTATGGGCAATTGCCAAAAAGGGGAGCCGTTGGCTAACACTAATGAGCGTGGTTTGGGCGATAGCTATCGCCTTTTCGATTCTGCAATTACGCAGACATTTATTTATCGATTTAGTAGGCGGCGCGTTGCTGGCGTCGATTTGCGGTTGGATATGCGCAACATGCGAGAAAAGGAAGACGCAATATGAGTGATTTACTGTTTCCCATCATATCGATGGTGCTGTTGGTGTTAGCCGAAGCGGGCGTGTTGCAATTCACCGGGCGGCAAAAAGTGGACTGGCTGGATGTGATTTTTAATATCAACTCCGGTCATATGATGCTGTGGTTATTTCGCTGCCTGGAAGTGCTCTGCTATGGCCTGGTGGTCAATCACTTCAGCCTTGGACTGTTTGATAATGCGCCGGTGATCCTGCTGTGGCTGTTTACTATTCTGGCGTGGGATTTCGGCTTTTACTGGCTACATCGCTGGCATCACGAGATGCGCCCGCTGTGGGCGGTACATGTGGTGCATCATCAGGGGGAACACTACAACCTCTCATTAGGCGTGCGTAACTCGTGGTACTCCTCGTTAACCTCAATCCCGTTTTTTATGCTGCTGGCGATACTTGGTGTGCCGTTGCAGGTCTTTTTGGCGGTTTCTATTATTCACTACAGTTGGCAGTTTTTTAACCATAACGCGCTAACACCGAAACTGGGCTGGCTGGAAAAAGTGCTGATCACGCCTTCGCACCATCGCGTTCACCACCTGAATGAAAAGCAATATACCGATACCAATTACGGCGGCACCTTTTTGCTGTGGGATAAGCTTTTTGGTTCGTATAACGCCGGGCCGGATCATGACGTGGCCTATGGCGTAAAAAATAGTCGCTTGTCCTGTAACCCGATGCGCGAGAGTAACCTGCCGTTTTTACGCTTAATGGGCTTTCGCTCGTTTGGCAAAGCGATTGAACGTCGTTACCAAAGTTCCGCGTGGGCAGTGGGGGCAGGGGTGATTCTGCTGTTTATGCTGGTGCTTGGTTACATCCAGCAATATGGCTATGGCATCGAGTTTATTACCAGTGAGCAAGCCGTATTATTTGTTTTGCTGGTGGCAGGCTCCATTGCGCTGGGGGGCATGAGCGACGGGCAGCGTTGGGGTATGATTTTGTGGTGCTCTGTGACGTTGTCACTGCTCTATTTTATTCTATATATGTGTTCGTGGAGCACTCTGCTCTGGAAGGGATTAGCGGGCATTTTGCTGGCCCATTGCGTGTTATTCCTAATCGGTGTAGGACGTAAGTCGCTAAGGAAACACTATGAACCTGTTTAAGCCCGACAGGTTAATCATTTTTCCTGCTGATGATCCGCAACTGGTGAAACAGTTGCAGAATGGCACGAAATCGTACCTCGCAAAAGCAGGCGATCATCGTTATGCCGACGGCTGGGCATTCACCAAAATGGCGGTGTTGATTATTGCCTGTTTATGCTGCTATGCACTGGCGTTGTCTCAAAGCCAGTGGGGGCTGTATCTGTTGTGGTATCTGGCGATGATGTTTTGCGCCATGCTGTTAGCGGTCAATGTGGTGCATGACGCGTCGCATGATGCGTTTTTGCGCGGTAAAAAGGCCAATGCGTGGCTTAACCGGTGGGTTGCTTTTCCAATGGGGCTTGATCCGGACTGTTGGCGGGTGCGCCACGTTCGCTTTCATCACGGCTTTACCAATATTGAATTTTACGATCCGGATACTGCAGAAAATGGCATTCTTCGCCAGACTCCGTGGCAGCAGTGGCGACCTTTTATGCGCCAGCAAAATCGCTACTGGCCGCTGGTCGCCGCGCTCACCTTTCCCTGGTATATCTGGGTGGTGGACTGGCTCGATCGCGCCGGGTTTACGCCGGTAACACGGCACCTGGCCCTGCGAGGTTTTGCTGGCTGGGGGTATTTCTTAGCCGGGAAACTGGCGCATTGTGCGCTCTGTCTGATACTTCCCTGGCTTTTGTCTGATTTTAGTTTTATGACCATCCTGCTGACTTATCTGCTTAGCCAGCTGCTGGCGTCATTGATCTTTGTGATGTTGATTATCGGAACGCACTGGGCGAAGGGGCATACGCAGTTACCGCCAGAAGAGGGCAAAATGGCCGTGGGCCGGCTGGCGCATACCTTCGCCACTACCTTTGACTGGACGCCGCAACCTGCATGGCTTGGCTACTGGCTGGGCGGAATTAATTTGCATCTTACCCATCATCTTTTTCCTCACTGGCATCATCGCCATTATCCAGCGTTAAGCCGCATTATCGCGCAAATTGCCAGCCAGCAAGGTCTGGATTATCAGTTATTGACGTTAGCGGATTTGCTGAGGCTACAGCAGCAGTTTTTACGGCGAATGGGGGAGGCGCAGATAGATTGAGAAACGAATTAAGAGATGGTGGTGGGGGAAGGATTACTCAGCGCTGCGCGCTTCGCCCTTCGGGTCGTTGCCTGCGGCAACGCTCTCTCGCTGACGCTCGAGTCGAACCTTGGTCGAAGCTTCTCATCCTTCCCCGCATGGGCAGAATATGAAACGATATCGATAAGTTTGAAATGAGTTTTTAGCAGGAAGTGATGGTGGTGGGGGAAGGATTACTCAGCGCTGCGCGCTTCGCCCTTCGGGTCGTTGCCTGCGGCAACGCTCTCTCGCTGGCGCTCGAGTCGAACCTTAGTCGAAGCTTCTCGTCCTTCCCCGTATGGGCAGAATATTCAGTTACGGATTCGTGTGGGAATTCAGGGATTATTGAAAGTAATGGTGGTGGGGGAAGGATTCGAACCTTCGAAGTCGATGACGGCAGATTTACAGTCTGCTCCCTTTGGCCGCTCGGGAACCCCACCAAGGGTAATTCATATTGTAGGTAATGCTTGAGATGGTGGTGGGGGAAGGATTCGAACCTTCGAAGTCGATGACGGCAGATTTACAGTCTGCTCCCTTTGGCCGCTCGGGAACCCCACCACGGGGTAATGCTTTTTACTGGCCTGCTCCCTCACTGGGAAGCGGGGCGCATCATATCAAATGACACGCCGCTGTAAAGGGTTACGTTGAGAAAAATGAACTGGTTGCGTAATTTTCATCCGTATCGGATTAAAGCCAACCAGTTCTATTTTGCCAGCGATTAAAGAATAATCGTCCGGTTACCGTAAACAAATACACGCTGTGCCAAAACCTGGTAAAGCGCGCGGCTTAATACGTTTTTCTCAACATCACGACCTGCACGCATCATGTCTTCGGCTGTGTAAGTGTGATCCACATGAATGACATCCTGCATGATGATTGGACCTTCATCCAGGTTGTCATTTACATAGTGTGCTGTTGCGCCAATAATCTTCACGCCGCGTTCATAAGCCTGGTGATAGGGGCGTGCGCCAATAAACGCAGGCAAGAACGAATGGTGAATATTGATGATCTTATTCGGGAAGCGCGCGACAAACTCCGGCGTCAGCACGCGCATATATTTCGCCAGCACCACATAATCAGGTTGATGCGCTTCAATGGCATCCGCCATCTTCTGATCGTGCTCGTTGCGGCTTAACCCTTCATGGCTCACCAATTCAAACGGAATATCAAAACGTTCCACCAGAGAACGTAAAGTCTCGTGGTTACCAATAACCGCAGCGATTTCAACATCCAGTCCACCGTAGTTGGCTTTCATCAGCAGATCGCCCAGGCAATGCGCTTCTTTAGTCACCAGAATGACTATGCGGCGGCGACCTGCGGGATTCAGTTCACGCACTGAACCTTCTGGCAATGCGCTATCGAGATCCGCCAGCAGGGTGGAATCATTAAAAATACCTTCCAGCTCCGTGCGCATAAAAAAGCGCCCGGTACGATGGTCAACAAATTCATTGTTCTGCACGATATTTAACTCGTGCTTGTAGCAAATATTAGTAATACGCGCGATCAGACCTTTTTGATCCGGGCAAATAGTACGCAGAACTTTACGTTGGAGTGAATGCATTGCTGGAAAAACCTTGTTGAGAGTGTTTGCTAAACCGTACCGTCAACCTTTATTGGCCGCAGCACTTTTTAAATTTTTTACCTGAACCACAAGGGCAGGGATCGTTGCGACCAAACTGCGGACGTGTACCATCAATATAGTACCATTGACCGTTTTCTTTCAAAAATCGCGAACGCTCAATAATCGCCCCGGATTTACCCTTCTCAGTAAAACGAGCGACAAAACTGACATAACCTACGTCGTCACCTTCGTGATATGAACGTTCAAATACGGTCAAACCTAACCATTCGGTATGTGCAAATCCGGCAATTAATTCAGCGCGTAACACCGAGGCGCCACAGGATGGATGCCAGGTTTTAATTAAATAATCTGCGTCGTGCATCACAAAAGCGCAGTAACGCGAACGCATGAGACGTTCGGGATCTGGTGCAACCTTTTCACCAGACACATAAGGGTGGCAACATAGGCTATACTCGACAGCACTACCACAGGGACAAAGCTTAGACACAAATAATCTCCCTGGAAACAATAACGGCGTTTTAACCGCCGGAGTAGCACTATGTTAACCGAGCGGTAGCGATGTGGCTACGGCTGCATTCCAGGGGACGCTTTCAGGAACAATGAGAAAAGTAAAAATAGGGCTGGCGCTGGGATCCGGTGCTGCGCGAGGATGGTCGCATATTGGCGTCATTAACGCGCTTAAAAAAATGGGCATTGAAATTGATATCGTCGCAGGATGTTCAATTGGTTCGCTGGTAGGCGCAGCCTATGCCTGTGGTCGATTATCTGCGCTGGAAGAGTGGGTTACCTCTTTTAGCTATTGGGATGTTTTACGACTGATGGACCTCTCTTGGCAGCGCGGAGGACTGCTGCGCGGTGAGCGTGTGTTCAATCGATATCGTGAAATAATGCCAGAAACAGAAATCGAGAATTGTTCACGCCGCTTCGCTGCAGTCGCCACCAATCTAAGCACAGGGCGTGAATTATGGTTTACCGAAGGTGATCTCCATCTCGCTATTCGTGCATCCTGCAGTATTCCGGGCTTGATGGCACCGGTCGCGCATAACGGCTACTGGCTTGTTGATGGCGCAGTCGTTAATCCCATTCCTATCTCTCTTACTCGTGCGTTGGGCGCAGATATCGTAATTGCGGTTGATCTCCAGCACGACGCTCACCTAATGCAGCAAGATCTTCTTTCATTTAATGTCGGTGCTGAAAATGGCGAGAGTGAAGATGATCTCCCCTGGCATGCGCGGCTGAAAGAGCGACTAAGTAGTATTACTGCGCGTCGAGGCGTCATGGCTCCGACAGCAACAGAGATTATGACTACCTCTATTCAGGTATTGGAAAACCGCCTTAAAAGAAACCGTATGGCAGGGGACCCGCCTGATATTCTGATTCAGCCCGTTTGCCCACAGATTTCCACGCTCGATTTTCATCGTGCGCAGGCTGCCATTTCGGCAGGACAATTGGCGGTTGAGAAGAAAATGGATGAGCTTTTACCGCTAGTTCGAACTAACGTTTTGACCTGATTTTTTATCTACACTTAAGTTAATTCTGACAGGCACTGATGGCAATAGCATGCCACTATTGAATAAAGCCAGTCAGGGGAGAGAACATGACGCAGCCATTGGTCGGAAAACAGATTCTCATAGTTGAAGATGAGGCGGTATTTCGCTCGCTTCTGGATTCGTGGTTTTCCTCATTGGGAGCGACAACGGTACTGGCGGCTGATGGGGTGGATGCCCTTGAGCTACTGGGAGGTTTCACACCCGATCTAATGATATGTGATATTGCAATGCCGAGAATGAACGGCCTGAAACTATTGGAACATATTCGCAACCGGGGTGACCAAACACCAGTCCTGGTGATTTCCGCTACGGAAAACATGGCAGATATTGCGAAAGCGTTACGTCTGGGCGTGGAAGATGTTTTGCTAAAACCAGTTAAAGATCTCAACCGTCTGCGCGAGATGGTTTTTGCGTGTCTCTATCCCAGCATGTTTAATTCGCGTGTAGAGGAAGAAGAAAGGCTTTTTCGCGACTGGGATGCGATGGTGGATAATCCCACTGCGGCTGCTAAATTATTGCAAGAATTACAACCTCCGGTTCAGCAGGTGATTTCCCATTGCCGGGTTAATTATCGCCAACTGGTGGCCGTTGATAAACCGGGGCTGGTGCTTGATATTGCAGCTCTTTCGGAAAACGATCTGGCTTTTTATTGTCTCGATGTAACTCGCGCCGGACATAATGGTGTCCTTGCCGCCTTGTTATTACGCGCGCTGTTTAATGGGTTATTACATGAACAGATTGCCCACCAAAATCAGCGTTTGCCAGAGTTGGGAGCGTTATTGAAGCAGGTAAATCATTTACTGCGGCAGGCCAATCTGCCTGGCCAGTTCCCGCTATTAGTCGGCTATTATCATCGTGAATTAAAAAATCTCATTTTGGTTTCCGCTGGCCTGAATGCAACGTTAAATGCTGGTGAACACCAGATTCAAATCAGTAATGGCGTTCCGTTAGGAACATTAGGCAACGCCTATTTGAATCAATTGAGCCAGCGATGTGATGCCTGGCAATGTCAAATTTGGGGAACAGGTGGAAGACTGCGCTTGATGTTGTCTGCGGAATGAGCAAACGATTATATGGGATAAAATTGCATTACGCGCTGGTGTCGGCTGGTGGTACTATCGTCGCCATTCGTTTAAGTAATTGTCTTAATTATGTTAACTCGCCTCCTTTTCAGAACCAGGCCTCGTCAGGGTACTGATATACTGGGATGCGACACAGAAATATGAACACGTTCAATACACGAACAGTCCAGGAGAATTTAAATGGCTGCCATTAATACGAAAGTCAAAAAAGCCGTTATCCCCGTTGCGGGATTAGGAACCAGGATGTTGCCGGCGACGAAAGCTATCCCGAAAGAGATGCTGCCGCTTGTCGATAAGCCATTAATTCAATACGTCGTGAATGAATGTATTGCGGCTGGCATTACTGAAATTGTGCTGGTCACTCACTCATCTAAAAACTCTATTGAAAACCATTTCGATACCAGTTTTGAACTGGAAGCAATGCTGGAAAAACGTGTAAAACGCCAGTTGCTTGATGAAGTGCAGTCCATTTGTCCACCACACGTGACTATTATGCAAGTTCGTCAGGGGCTGGCGAAAGGTTTGGGACACGCAGTATTGTGTGCCCATCCGGTAGTTGGTGATGAACCTGTGGCTGTTATTTTGCCTGACGTTATTCTGGATGAATATGAATCCGATTTATCGCAGGATAACCTTGCAGAGATGATTCGTCGATTTGATGAAACTGGTCACAGCCAGATAATGGTGGAGCCTGTTGCTGATGTGACGGCATATGGTGTTGTGGATTGCAAAGGTGTGGATTTAGCGCCTGGCGAAAGTGTACCGATGGTCGGCGTGGTAGAAAAACCGAAAGCAGATGTAGCGCCGTCTAATCTTGCTATTGTCGGCCGTTATGTTCTCAGTGCTGATATTTGGCCGCTGCTGGCAAAAACCCCTCCGGGAGCAGGTGATGAAATTCAGCTCACCGACGCGATTGATATGCTGATCGAAAAAGAAACGGTTGAAGCCTATCATATGAAAGGGAAGAGCCATGACTGCGGTAATAAATTAGGTTACATGCAGGCCTTCGTTGAATACGGTATTCGCCACAACACTCTGGGTACTGAATTTAAAGCCTGGCTTGAAGAAGAGATAGGCATTAAGAAGTAACATCTATCACGATGTTTTCTACGAAACGGCATTGAGTGATCAATGCCGTTTTTTTATAGCGTATTCTTATCAGAGAGTCTTAAAACGGACAATAAAAAATCCCGCCAATGGCGGGATTTTAAGCAAACAGAATCAAGAAAAGATTATTGCTTGATCAGGAAATCGTCGAGGGATTTACCTTGCTCATCCATTGCTTTTTTGATTACAGCTGGAGTACGGCCCTGGCCAGTCCAGGTTTTGGTTTCGCCGTTTTCGTCAACATAGCTATATTTAGCCGGACGCTGTGCGCGTTTAGCTTTGGTGCCGGATTTAACAGCAGCAATGCTATTCAGCAGTTCGTTCGGGTCAATACCGTCAGCGATCAGCATTTCACGATATTGCTGCAGTTTACGAGTACGCTCTTCAACTTCAGCAGCAGCTGCGCTTTCTTCTTCGCGACGTTCGTTAACAACAACTTCTAATTTTTCCAGCATTTCTTCCAGCGTTTCAAGTGTACATTCTCTTGCCTGCGCACGAAGAGTACGGATGTTGTTCAGAATTTTAAGTGCTTCGCTCATTGTAGTAATCTCAAACTTATATTGGGGTGGTTTGTTGAGGTAATAATAGAGCCTTAAATTCAGTTGTGCAATAGCCAGGAATGTAAGGAATTCAAAAATGTTCTTTATTTCGTACCGACAATAAATATCTTTTCATAAAATTAGCCAGAAATGACGTGGCATATAGCCCTATTTACATCGATGCTTTCACATCACTTAAGGTTAAAACTTCCTGATTCATGTCACATTTTATGTGGAGATTAACATGCGCTGGAACCTTTTCACTCTTGGGTATTAGCCCTGTTTATGAAAATCCCCTATTAAGCGAATGATGAAAAGTAGAACAGTCGCAATAAGTGCAAGGACTTCGTATTGCTCTTTCCTGGAGGCCAACAGGGTTATTACGTGCGCAACAGGTTAAAGATTGTGAATAGTTACCAAGAGTCATTTACGCGTTTATAACAAGCAAGGCCGTGGTAAAGATAGCTCTGAAGGATTATGCCAGTCATTCGTAATGGATGACGAATATACTA
Organism: Escherichia sp. E2748; assembly: GCF_005781125.1. Taxonomy (NCBI): domain Bacteria; kingdom Pseudomonadati; phylum Pseudomonadota; class Gammaproteobacteria; order Enterobacterales; family Enterobacteriaceae; genus Escherichia; species Escherichia sp. E2748. The sequence goes on along the minus strand of NZ_VATP01000002.1, from coordinate 132,382 downwards.
CTTCTGTGCGCACTGTTACGCTGTAAAACTGACGAATTATGATAAACTCCTGCCAACTTTATTTCATATCATTGAGGGCCTGTGGCTGATGGCGCAGCTATATTTCTACTATTCCGCAATGAATGCGGGTAAGTCTACGGCATTGTTGCAATCTTCATACAATTACCAGGAACGCGGTATGCGCACTGTCGTATATACGGCGGAAATTGATGATCGTTTCGGGGCAGGGAAAGTCAGCTCGCGTATAGGTTTGTCATCACCTGCAAAATTATTTAACCAAAATTCATCATTATTTGATGAGATTCGTGCGGAACACGAACAGCAGACAATTCATTGCGTACTTGTTGATGAATGCCAGTTTTTAACCAGACAACAAGTATATGAATTATCGGAGGTTGTCGATCAACTCGATATACCCGTACTTTGTTATGGTTTGCGTACCGATTTTCGCGGTGAATTGTTTGTTGGTAGCCAATACTTACTGGCATGGTCAGACAAACTGGTCGAATTAAAAACTATTTGTTTTTGTGGCCGCAAAGCAAGCATGGTGCTACGTCTTGATCTGGCGGGTAGACCTTATAACGAAGGTGAGCAGGTGGTTATTGGTGGTAATGAGCGTTACGTCTCGGTTTGCCGTAAACACTATAAAGAAGCGTTAGAGATCGGCTCTTTGACGGCGATTCAGGACAATCATCGGCACGACTAATAAATTTTTCTTTACTGACAGGGTGAATAGGGCGCTTTTATCCTGTCAGTCCGTTTTACTAACTTCTTCCGAGTCATCATCCTTTCTCTATTCTTAATCATCACTCAACGTACCACAGAACGATTTTAGTGCGTCGATGCCTCATTACCTACGAGGTAGAGTTATTTGTCGACAATCTCGCTTTGTGCTCGTTTTCCGACAATGCAAACATGATGAATTAATACAGCTGGATTATTGAGTTTACATAGCAGTTCTTTGCCTGAAACAAAAAAACGGCCCCAAATGGGACCGTTTATGATGTTATACAGAGCTACCGATTAAGCGGATTTTTTCGCTTTTTTCTCTGCTTTAACCGGAGCTGCTTCTTTAGCAACGGTTGCGCCTTCTACGTAATCACGACCGTAGTAGGTGTCCAGCAGAATCTGTTTCAGCTCGGAGATCAGCGGATAACGCGGGTTAGCGCCGGTGCACTGGTCATCGAATGCATCTTCAGACAGTTTATCAACGTTTGCCAGGAAGTCTGCTTCCTGAACGCCAGCTTCACGGATAGATTTCGGAATACCCAGTTCAGCTTTCAGCGTTTCCAGCCATGCCAGCAGTTTCTCGATCTTAGCAGCAGTACGGTCGCCCGGAGCGCTCAGACCCAGATGGTCTGCAATTTCAGCATAACGACGACGTGCTTGCGGACGGTCGTACTGGCTGAATGCAGTCTGCTTGGTCGGGTTGTCATTCGCGTTGTAGCGGATAACGTTACAAATCAGCAGGGCGTTTGCCAGACCATGCGGAATGTGGAACTGAGAGCCCAGTTTATGTGCCATTGAGTGACATACACCCAAGAAGGCGTTAGCAAACGCGATACCTGCGATAGTTGCCGCACTGTGAACACGTTCACGCGCTACCGGGTTTTTAGACCCTTCGTGGTAGGACGCTGGCAGATATTCTTTCAGCAGTTTCAGCGCCTGCAGAGCCTGACCATCAGAGAACTCAGAAGCCAGTACAGAAACATATGCTTCCATGGCGTGAGTTACTGCGTCCAGACCACCGAAAGCACACAGGGACTTCGGCATATCCATAACCAGGTTGGCATCAACAATCGCCATATCCGGGGTCAGAGCATAGTCTGCCAGCGGATATTTTTGGCCAGTTGCGTCATCGGTTACAACCGCGAACGGTGTAACTTCAGAACCGGTACCGGAAGTTGTGGTGACTGCGATCATTTTCGCTTTCACGCCCATTTTCGGGAACTTGTAGATACGTTTACGGATGTCCATAAAGCGCAGCGCCAGTTCTTCGAAATGAGTTTCTGGGTGTTCGTACATAACCCACATGATCTTCGCGGCATCCATCGGGGAACCACCACCCAGCGCGATAATCACGTCTGGTTTGAAGGAGTTCGCCAGTTCTGCACCTTTACGAACAATGCTCAGAGTCGGGTCAGCTTCAACTTCGAAGAACACTTCAGTTTCTACGCCAGCTGCTTTCAGTACAGAAGTGATCTGGTCAGCATAGCCGTTGTTGAACAGGAAGCGGTCAGTCACGATGAGCGCACGTTTGTGGCCATCAGTAATCACTTCATCCAGCGCGATTGGCAGAGAGCCACGGCGGAAGTAGATAGATTTCGGAAGTTTGTGCCACAACATGTTTTCAGCTCGCTTAGCAACGGTTTTCTTGTTGATCAGGTGTTTCGGACCAACGTTTTCAGAGATGGAGTTACCACCCCAAGAACCACAACCCAGAGTCAGGGAAGGCGCGAGTTTGAAGTTGTACAGGTCACCGATACCGCCCTGAGAAGCCGGGGTATTGATCAGGATACGGGCAGTTTTCATTTTCTGACCGAAGTAAGAAACGCGTGCCGGCTGGTTATCCTGGTCGGTGTACAGGCAAGATGTGTGACCGATACCGCCCATAGCAACCAGTTTCTCTGCTTTCTCTACCGCATCTTCAAAATCTTTCGCACGGTACATTGCCAGAGTCGGGGACAGTTTTTCATGAGCGAATGGTTCGCTTTCATCAACAACAGTCACTTCACCGATCAGAATCTTAGTGTTTTCTGGTACAGAGAAGCCTGCCAGTTCAGCAATTTTATAAGCTGGCTGACCAACGATAGCTGCGTTCAGTGCGCCATTTTTCAGGATAACGTCCTGAACAGCTTTCAGCTCTTTGCCCTGCAGCATGTAGCCGCCGTGGGTGGCAAAACGCTCACGTACAGCATCATAAACAGAATCAACAACAACAACAGACTGTTCAGAAGCACAAATTACGCCGTTGTCGAAGGTTTTGGACATCAGTACGGATGCAACTGCACGTTTGATATCAGCAGTTTCATCAATAACAACTGGGGTGTTGCCTGCGCCTACGCCGATCGCCGGTTTACCGGAACTGTATGCTGCTTTAACCATGCCTGGACCACCGGTCGCAAGGATCAGGTTAATGTCAGGGTGGTGCATCAGTGCGTTGGAGAGTTCAACAGACGGTTGATCGATCCAGCCAATCAGATCTTTTGGTGCACCAGCAGCAATAGCAGCCTGCAGAACGATATCAGCAGCTTTGTTGGTTGCATCTTTAGCACGCGGGTGTGGTGAGAAAATGATGGCGTTACGGGTCTTCAGGCTAATCAGAGATTTGAAGATAGCGGTTGAAGTCGGGTTAGTTGTTGGAACGATACCGCAGATAATACCGATTGGTTCAGCGATAGTGATGGTACCGAAAGTGTCGTCTTCAGACAGAACACCGCAGGTCTTTTCATCTTTGTAGGCGTTATAGATATATTCAGAAGCAAAGTGGTTTTTGATCACTTTATCTTCAACGATACCCATGCCGGATTCGGCAACGGCCATTTTTGCGAGTGGGATTCGAGCATCTGCGGCAGCCAGAGCGGCGGCGCGGAAGATTTTGTCAACTTGCTCTTGAGTGAAACTGGCATATTCACGCTGGGCTTTTTTTACACGCTCTACGAGTGCGTTAAGTTCAGCGACATTAGTAACAGCCATAATGCTCTCCTGATAATGTTAAACTTTTTTAGTAAATCATCTGCTCGAATACGAGAGTATAGTCAGTGCGATGATGATTTGCTTAACCTTTGAAAATCAAAATCTTACTCGTGCTCACACTCACTGTGATTTACTAAAAGAGTTTAAACATTAGAGTCATTAATCTCTAATGCGTCACTTCCAGGTGGCGTAAGCAAGATTACTCACTTCTGGGTACCGATTAAGTGATCCAGATCAAAATTTCGCGAAGCTGACACCTTTCAGCTCCGCTTTTAGCCATAATAGCTAATAGTTAATAAATTGTAGTATTAATTGTTGGCTACCTTAGCATGTTTTGTACGACTAGATAACAATAATGAATGATAGTAATTTTAGATAGTTAGGAGGTGAAAAATGCTGACAAAAGGCGTATTGTCAGCACGTATTTTTACCCTTGTTTAAAGATAACATTATCCGGCTTTTGCTTCGGAGCTAACCGTGATTCAGACACTTTTTGATTTTCCCGTTTATTTTAAGTTTTTCATCGGGTTATTTGCGCTGGTTAACCCGGTAGGGATCATCCCCGTGTTCATCAGTATGACCAGCTATCAGACTGCGGCAGCGAGAAACAAAACAAATCTGACCGCCAACTTGTCTGTAGCCATTATTTTGTGGATCGCACTGTTTCTCGGCGACACGATTCTGCAACTTTTTGGAATATCTATTGATTCGTTCCGCATCGCGGGCGGCATACTGGTCGTGACAATTGCAATGTCGATGATCAGCGGTAAGCTTGGCGAGGATAAACAGAACAAACAAGAAAAATCAGAAACCGCAATTCGTGAAAGCATTGGCGTTGTACCGCTCGCATTACCTCTGATGGCAGGACCAGGGGCAATCAGTTCAACTATCGTATGGGGAACGCGTTATCACAGCATTGGTTATCTGTTCGGTTTTTTTGTAGCAATCGCGTTGTTCGCTTTATGTTGCTGGGGTTTATTCCGCATGGCACCCTGGCTGGTGAGGGTTCTGCGTCAGACAGGCATCAACGTCATTACCCGTATTATGGGGCTCTTGCTAATGGCATTAGGGATTGAATTTATCGTCAATGGTATCAAAGGGATTTTCCCGGGTCTGCTCAATTAATTCCTTTCATATGAAACGGAGTCATGATGCTCCGTTTCTTTCATCATTATTTTTACTGCAAGCCAACGTAGTTAACAAAAGAAATAGATAATTTTATCCCAATTTTACAGATAGTTATAAGACTATCCTTATCTGGCGATCCACAACATCATGTTATTTTCATCACATCATAATCCTGGGCCTTGCTGAAGAATAATTGAAATGATATTAGTAATTCTACTGGCTTTGGCAGAGAAAAGTGCTAAATAGCATTCATTTGTTAAATTATTGTGCGTATTTTCTATCTGGACTATAACCGGAAAAGGCAGTATTGCTTTCTTTAGTTATATCCCTTTGTTTTTAAATTATTTTATTGATTGGATAACGAGGGGTATACGTACTGGTATGGTTAGTAAAAGAGAATTGCGTAACAATTTTGCAAAATGTATTGGCTGGCAAGAAGGGCATTTGATACTTTTCGGCCAACCGTTTGGCGATTTTTATTGGCAATGAGAATGATTTGCGATTAAAAGACGCTGCAAAAAATAATGTGTCTCGACAGGGGAGACACAGTAAGAATCGACATAAGGTGGTCATCTGAATCACCAGAATAAATAAAGTCGGTGATAGCAATTAGTAACGATAAAGCAACCTGGCAGCAAAAAGTCTCCGAGCTGTACAGGTATCCTAATCCGGGATTACACATGCTGGTAAAAACCAGTAATTATAATGAGGGAGTCCAAAACACAATGACCAACATCACCAAGAGAAGTTTAGTGGCAGCAGGCGTTCTGGCTGCGCTTATGGCAGGGAATATCGCACTGGCAGCTGATGTACCCGCAGGAGTCACACTAGCGGAAAAACAAACGCTGGTTCGCAACAATGGTTCTGAAGTTCAGTCATTAGATCCGCACAAAATTGAAGGGGTTCCTGAGTCTAATATCAGCCGTGACCTGTTTGAAGGTTTGCTGGTTAGCGATCTTGATGGTCATCCGGCCCCTGGCGTGGCTGAATCCTGGGATAACAAAGACGCTAAAGTCTGGACGTTCCACCTGCGTAAAGATGCGAAATGGTCTGACGGCACGCCAGTCACGGCACAAGACTTTGTGTATAGCTGGCAACGTTCTGTTGATCCGAACACCGCTTCTCCCTACGCAAGCTACTTACAATACGGGCATATTGCGGGTATTGATGAAATACTGGAAGGGAAGAAACCAATTACCGATCTCGGTGTTAAAGCCCTCGATGACCACACATTAGAAGTCACCTTAAGTGAACCTGTTCCGTATTTCTATAAGTTACTGGTTCACCCATCTACTTCCCCGGTGCCAAAAGCCGCTGTTGAGAAATTTGGCGAAAAATGGACCCAGCCAGGCAATATCGTTACTAACGGCGCCTATACATTAAAAGATTGGGTTGTTAACGAACGTATCGTTCTTGAGCGCAGCCCGACCTACTGGAATAACGCTAAAACGGTAATTAACCAGGTGACCTATTTACCGATCGCTTCTGAAGTCACCGATGTTAACCGTTATCGTAGCGGCGAAATCGATATGACTTATAACAACATGCCGATCGAACTGTTCCAGAAACTGAAAAAAGAAATCCCGAACGAAGTTCACGTTGATCCATACCTGTGCACTTACTATTACGAGATTAACAACCAGAAACCGCCATTCAATGATGTGCGTGTGCGTACCGCACTGAAACTGGGTATGGATCGCGATATCATTGTTAATAAAGTCAAAGCGCAGGGCGATATGCCGGCCTATGGTTACACGCCACCATATACCGATGGCGCAAAACTGACGCAACCAGAATGGTTTGGCTGGAGCCAGGAAAAACGTAACGAAGAAGCGAAAAAACTGCTGGCAGAAGCGGGCTATACCGCAGACAAACCGCTAACGATTAATCTGTTATATAACACGTCCGATCTGCATAAAAAGCTGGCGATTGCCGCCTCTTCACTGTGGAAGAAAAATATCGGCGTGGACGTTAAACTGGTTAACCAGGAATGGAAAACATTCCTCGATACCCGCCACCAGGGTACTTTCGATGTGGCCCGTGCAGGCTGGTGTGCAGACTATAATGAACCAACTTCCTTCCTGAACACCATGCTGTCGAACAGTTCGATGAACACCGCGCATTATAAGAGTCCGGCCTTTGACAGTATTATGGCGGAAACCCTGAAAGCTACAGACGAGGCGCAGCGCACGGCGCTGTACACGAAAGCAGAGCAACAGTTGGATAAAGATTCGGCCATTGTTCCGGTTTATTACTACGTGAATGCGCGTCTGGTAAAACCGTGGGTTGGGGGTTATACCGGTAAAGATCCGTTGGATAATACCTACACCCGAAATATGTACATTGTGAAGCACTAATGGCAATGCGTGGGGCAGGTGTATCCTGCTCCACGGTGTCTGCTTTTTATCGCATTACAGAAGGCACAGGCCAGAAGGTACGGCAATGTTAAAATTTATTCTACGTCGCTGTCTGGAAGCGATTCCGACGCTATTTATTCTTATTACTATTTCGTTCTTTATGATGCGCCTCGCGCCGGGAAGTCCCTTTACCGGCGAACGTACATTACCGCCAGAAGTAATGGCCAATATTGAAGCGAAATATCATCTTAACGATCCCATCATGACGCAGTATTTCAGCTATCTGAAACAACTTGCTCATGGCGATTTCGGCCCTTCATTTAAATATAAAGATTATTCGGTCAATGACCTGGTCGCATCCAGTTTTCCCGTTTCAGCAAAACTGGGAGCTGCTGCATTTTTCCTCGCAGTGGTACTGGGCGTTAGTGCTGGCGTTATTGCCGCATTAAAACAAAACACCAAATGGGACTATACCGTCATGGGATTGGCTATGACGGGAGTGGTTATACCAAGCTTTGTCGTTGCGCCATTATTAGTCATGATATTCGCGATCATTTTGCATTGGCTACCGGGCGGTGGCTGGAATGGTGGGGCGCTGAAATTTATGATCCTGCCGATGGTTGCCTTATCACTGGCTTATATCGCCAGTATTGCGCGTATTACCCGTGGATCAATGATTGAAGTTTTACACTCCAACTTCATTCGTACCGCACGCGCGAAAGGTCTGCCCATGCGGCGCATTATTTTCCGCCACGCATTAAAACCTGCGTTGCTACCGGTACTTTCTTATATGGGACCCGCATTTGTTGGCATTATCACCGGTTCTATGGTTATCGAAACCATTTACGGTTTGCCGGGCATCGGACAATTGTTTGTTAATGGTGCCTTGAACCGTGACTATTCATTGGTGTTAAGCCTGACCATTCTGGTTGGTGCTTTAACCATTTTGTTCAATGCCATTGTCGATGTGCTATATGCGGTTATCGACCCGAAAATCCGTTACTGATACTGGAGCTCGCGATGATGTTAAGTAAGAAAAACAGCGAGACGCTGGAGAATTTCAGTGAAAAGCTGGAGGTCGAAGGCCGCAGTTTATGGCAGGACGCACGTCGACGTTTTATGCATAACCGTGCAGCAGTGGCCAGTCTGATTGTACTGGTGCTTATTGCACTGTTTGTTATCCTGGCGCCGATGCTCTCGCAATTTGCCTATGACGACACCGACTGGGCGATGATGTCCAGCGCCCCGGATATGGAATCTGGTCACTACTTTGGTACCGACTCTTCCGGTCGCGATCTGCTGGTGCGCGTTGCAATTGGTGGGCGCATCTCATTAATGGTTGGTGTTGCTGCAGCACTGGTGGCAGTAGTCGTAGGAACGCTTTACGGTTCACTTTCCGGTTATCTTGGCGGCAAGGTGGATTCCGTAATGATGCGCCTGCTGGAAATCCTCAACTCCTTTCCGTTCATGTTCTTCGTCATTTTGCTGGTGACCTTTTTCGGTCAAAACATCCTGCTGATTTTCGTAGCGATTGGGATGGTTTCCTGGCTGGACATGGCACGTATCGTGCGTGGTCAAACCCTTAGTCTGAAGCGCAAAGAGTTTATTGAGGCGGCACAAGTTGGCGGTGTATCTACGCCCGGCATTGTGATTCGCCACATTGTGCCGAATGTGCTTGGTGTGGTGGTGGTCTATGCCTCTCTGCTGGTGCCCAGCATGATCCTCTTTGAGTCTTTTCTTAGCTTCCTGGGACTGGGTACGCAAGAGCCATTAAGTAGTTGGGGCGCATTGCTCAGTGATGGCGCGAACTCGATGGAAGTCTCTCCATGGTTGCTGCTATTTCCGGCAGGTTTCCTTGTGGTGACACTGTTTTGTTTCAACTTTATCGGCGATGGCTTGCGTGATGCCCTCGACCCGAAAGATCGTTAAGGAGTGCAGCCATGAGCGTAATTGAAACTGCAACCGTGCCGCTCGCACAGCAACAGGCTGACGCACTGCTGAACGTGAAAGATTTGCGAGTGACATTTAGCACCCCGGACGGCGATGTCACGGCGGTCAATGATTTAAATTTTTCCCTTCGTGCCGGAGAAACTCTGGGTATCGTTGGCGAATCTGGCTCCGGTAAGTCGCAAACCGCGTTTGCTTTAATGGGGCTGCTGGCGGCTAACGGACGCATTGGTGGATCGGCAACCTTTAATGGGCGCGAAATCCTCAATCTGCCAGAACGTGAACTTAATAAACTGCGCGCCGAACAAATCTCGATGATTTTTCAGGATCCGATGACCTCGTTAAATCCATACATGCGCGTCGGCGAGCAGTTGATGGAAGTGCTGATGCTGCATAAAGGTATGGGCAAGGCCGAAGCGTTTGAAGAATCGGTACGAATGCTCGATGCGGTGAAAATGCCAGAAGCGCGTAAGCGTATGAAGATGTTTCCTCATGAGTTTTCTGGCGGCATGCGTCAGCGTGTGATGATTGCGATGGCGTTGTTGTGCCGACCTAAATTGCTGATTGCCGATGAACCGACTACTGCGCTGGACGTGACCGTACAGGCGCAGATCATGACGCTATTGAATGAACTGAAACGGGAATTTAATACTGCCATTATCATGATCACCCACGATCTCGGCGTAGTCGCGGGGATCTGTGACAAAGTGCTGGTGATGTACGCTGGGCGCACAATGGAATATGGCAACGCGCGCGATGTCTTTTATGAACCCGTTCATCCTTATTCTATCGGTTTACTCAATGCGGTACCGCGTCTTGATGCGGAAGGTGAAACGATGTTGACCATCCCAGGTAACCCGCCAAACCTGCTACGTTTGCCGAAAGGTTGCCCGTTCCAGCCGCGTTGTCCGTATGCGATGGAGATTTGCAGTAGCGCGCCGCCGCTGGAAGAGTTCACGCCAGGCCGACTGCGTGCCTGCTTTAAACCGGTGGAGGAACTGTTATGAATGCTGTAACCGAAGGAAGAAAAGTCCTCCTCGAAATTGCCGATTTGAAAGTGCACTTTGAGATCAAAGATGGCAAACAGTGGTTCTGGCAACCGCCGAAAACCCTTAAGGCCGTTGACGGTGTGACGCTCAGGTTATATGAAGGGGAAACGTTGGGCGTCGTAGGGGAATCAGGTTGCGGAAAGTCCACCTTTGCCCGTGCCATCATCGGTTTGGTCAAAGCTACCGACGGTCATGTTGCCTGGTTAGGTAAAGAGTTGCTGGGCATGAAGCCCGATGAATGGCGTGCCGTTCGCAGTGATATTCAGATGATTTTCCAGGACCCGTTGGCATCGCTAAACCCGCGTATGACCATCGGCGAGATCATCGCTGAACCGCTGCGTACCTATCATCCGAAAATGTCACGCCAGGAAGTTCGCGAGCGCGTGAAGGTGATGATGATGAAAGTCGGCTTGCTACCTAACCTGATTAACCGCTATCCGCATGAATTCTCCGGCGGTCAGTGTCAGCGTATCGGGATTGCGCGTGCACTTATTCTTGAACCGAAGCTGATTATCTGCGACGAACCGGTGTCGGCGCTGGACGTGTCAATCCAGGCGCAGGTGGTGAATTTACTCCAGCAGTTGCAACGTGAGATGGGATTGTCATTAATCTTTATCGCTCACGATCTGGCCGTGGTAAAACACATTTCCGATCGCGTGCTGGTGATGTATCTCGGCCATGCGGTAGAGTTGGGGACGTATGATGAGGTTTACCACAATCCGTTGCATCCCTATACCAAAGCATTGATGTCGGCAGTCCCCATTCCAGATCCTGATCTGGAGAAGAACAAATCTATCCAGTTACTGGAAGGGGAATTACCGTCGCCCATCAACCCGCCTTCTGGATGTGTGTTCCGTACCCGTTGCCCGATAGCCGGTCCTGAGTGTGCCAAAACACGCCCGGTGCTGGAAGGCAGTTTCAGACATGCCGTCTCTTGCCTGAAAGTAGACCCATTATAACGTGTTAAGGGCTGGCAGATTGCCGGCCCTTTTTCATGGGAGGTACAGGTGACAGGACATCTTTCAGAGTATCGCCAACGGGTTTATCATTTCCTTTTTGATCAGCATACGAAAACCGGGCGACGCTGCGAGGCGCTGTTTGGTTTCCTCGCATTGTTAAGCGTTGGCGCTGTCTTCATAGAATCCGGTATTGGATCGCAATTCCAGCTAACTTACGACGAATGGCATATCTTTGTTTGGGTAGAATTCTTCTTTACTTTTGTCTTCACGATCGAGTATTTCCTGCGAATATTAAGCTGGCCGAATCCGGTACGTTATGTTTTTAGCTTTTGGGGATTTATCGATCTGGCCACCATTTTGCCGCTGTATGTCATCTGGCTATGGCCTGAAATTGGTTTTACTTATTTATTTGCCTGGCGAGCGATGAGAGCGATTCGTGCGTTGCGAATTTTACGCCTGCTCCGCTTTATGCCTGCCTTAAACAGTCTATGGCGGGCGATAAATAATGCCCGCCATCAGTTGATTCTTTTTTATGCTTTTATTGCCATTGTGATGATCGTCGCTGGGGCGTTAATGTACGCCATAGAAGGTGCATCAAACGAATTTAACTCGCTGGGCACAGCCGTATACTGGGCGATAGTGACGGTAACCACCGTTGGTTATGGTGATATTACACCACATACTGCGGCAGGAAGGATGGTGGCCTCGGTATTAATCTTGATTGGCTACTCAGTCATTGCAATTCCGACGGGGATTATTACTGCGCAACTCACCAGTGAACTTGAACAGACTAAAAAACTTCTCTGTTGTCCTAAATGCAATACCCAACATCATGCACACGATGCGAAGTATTGTCGTATTTGTGGCAATGAACTGGGAGGAGGGGAAAGGTAGATGTGTAAAAGGAAGAACGGATGTGACGCAGCTACGTCACATCCGATGGCAAGCGTTATTCCCGCCAGATAATATGGCAAAGTTTGTGATCTTTTTCACGGCATAACAAAATACGGGCGAAAATATCGTTGATTTCGCCATCTTCACTGTCTGCCAGACCAATCACCACTTCGGCAAAAAAGTCCGGGTTCAAGTCGAAATCAACATGTTCCTGCCAGTCTTCTGCCGGGTCAAATAACTCTGCACCACCGCGCTCTTCAAACTGCAGATTGAATAACAGAACATCAGCCGGATCGAGATTATCAGCGGCCAGTTCAAGAAAAATATCGTAGGCCTGCTCAAGCGTTTCATCTTCAGTCAGGCGATTGTTTAAATCCATATCCATAGTCACTACCTGTTTAATCTCTGTTGGCGACGTTTTACAGCAACGGGCTGAAGAAGTAAAACAGTCGCTCGGCGACACGTTGCCAGAGTGGACGTTTTAACCACAGCCGCGCATCGAGCAGACGCGAACGAGAAATATAGTCGTCCTGAACAGCAGCCAGGTCGGCACCAAAACCTTTATCGTCGATAGCCAGAGTGATTTCAAAATTCAGCCACAGGCTACGCATGTCGAGGTTAACGGTGCCAACCAGACTTAATTCGCCATCGACCAGCACGCTCTTGGTATGCAGTAACCCACCTTCAAACTGATAAATCTTAACCCCAGCAGCAAGTAGTTCTGTAAAGAATGCGCGACTGGCCCAGCCTACCAGCATTGAGTCATTTTTCCTCGGCAAAATAATACTGACATCAACCCCGCGTTGCGCCGCCGTGCAGATTGCGTGAAGTAAGTCATCGCTGGGGACGAAGTAGGGCGTCGTCATGATTAAATATTCACGAGCTGAATAAGCTGCAGTCAGCAAAGCCTGGTGGATCAGGTCTTCCGGGAATCCCGGGCCGGAAGCGATGGTATGAATCGTATGACCGCTGGCCTGCTCGAACGGCATAATATTGACATCAGGCGGTGGTGGTAAAATACGTTTTCCCGTCTCAATCTCCCAATCGCAAGAGTAAATAATTCCCATCGCGGTGGCGATAGGGCCTTCCATGCGAGCCATCAGATCAATCCATTGTCCTACGCCCGCATCCTGTTTGAAGAAGCGCGGATCGACCATATTCATGCTGCCGGTGTAGGCAATGTAGTTATCGATCATGATCATCTTGCGGTGCTGGCGCAGGTCCATGCGGCGTAAGAATACGCGCATCAGGTTAACCTTTAAGGACTCGACCACTTCGATACCGGCATTTCGCATTAACTCTGGCCACGGGCTACGGAAAAAAGCAACACTCCCCGCAGAGTCGAGCATTAATCGGCAATGAATACCGCGTCGTGCGGCGGCCATCAAAGATTCTGCCACCTGGTCTGCCATACCACCTGGTTGCCAGATATAAAACACCATCTCAATGTTATGGCGAGCGAGTTGAATGTCGCGGATTAACGCCTGCATCACATCATCAGACTCGGTCATCAGTTGCAGCTGATTACCCTTGACCCCGGCGATCCCCTGACGACGCTCACAGAGCTTGAATAACGGTCCAGCGACGCTGCTATTTTCTTCCGCAAAAATATGCTTACAGGCTTTAAGATCGTTAAGCCATTTCGCCGTGGAAGGCCACATCGCTCTGGCGCGTTCGGCGCGGCGTTTGCCTAAGTGGAGTTCGCCAACAGCCAGATAAGCAATAATTCCGACCAACGGCAGAATGTAAATGATCAACAGCCAGGCCATGGCGGAGGGAACTGCGCGTCGTTTCATTAGAATGCGTAAAGTTACGCCTGCAATGAGCAACCAGTATCCCAGAATGGCCAACCAACTCACCAACGTATAAACGGTTGTCATAGATTAGAAATCCTTTTGAAAGCGCATTGTTATGAGTTTACGCATATGGATTCATCTGGCAAATAAAAACGCGGTAAAAGCACTGGTCAGCGTCGGGACCGGGGGTATAATGACCGCTCTGTTATTGCATAGAGTAGTTAACATGAAGCGGAGTAGAACGGAAGTGGGGCGCTGGCGCATGCAGCGTCAGGCTAGCCGACGGAAATCGCGTTGGCTTGAGGGGCAGTCACGCCGAAATATGCGTATCCACAGCATCAGGAAGTGCCTTCTAAACAAACAGCGAAACTCGTTATTGTTTGCGATCTACAATATCTAAATGTTCTGGGCACCAACGCGGTGCCCATTAAGATTATCTTTCCGCCGTTAAAATCTATTTTTGCGCAGATTCATTGTTGTCAGTTTTGGTTTCGTCGTCATTGTTATCGCTGAAAATGCCATGCCCGGAATTCAGCAACATCGAGACGAGCATATCATTATTAATTTCTTCCCCATTGAGAATACGCGCCAGTATCTCGCTACCAAATAGCTGCGGTGAAAGAATAATATCCGGATGCACCATCTTAATCTTATTCAGGTTTTTGCTATCACTGACGGCAAGCACAGTTTTAACATCTTTGCTCATATCTTTCGCCGACAGAACGACAAAAGCATTATCGGCGTCATTATCACTTAACGCCAGAATAGCCCGACAGTGATCAATTCCCGCTTTTTTTAGTACTGAACTGTCATTGCTGTCACCGGGGATAACATCGGCATTGTCACCGAGTCTTTGTTCAAGCTGTTTTATGTCATCCTCTGGCAGGTTGCTGATAACCGTGACGTTTTGTCCGCGTTGATTCAGTTGCAGAATCGTGTTGATTGCCAGAATGGAATGCCCGCAAACAATAAAGTGATCTTTACGATGCATTGTATGATTGTTTCCTTTCACAAGTTTATTGAATCCTCCGCGGATAAGCGGGCCGAAAATCGAGGTCATGGAGGTGGCAAAAACGGTAATACCGGAAATAATGACCGAAATAGTAAACAGGCGCGCTGATTCAGAAACCGGGACGATATCGCCGTAGCCCACGGTTGACATAGTTTCTATCGAAAAATAGAACGCGGTCATTAGACTCTCTATTCGCGGATTAAAACCTTCGCTTAAATAAAGTGCGCCGTAGGTAGAGTAAAACAGTAACGTCGTAAAACTAATAAAAGCAAAAATTGTCCCGGCCGCAGCACTACTGTGAGAGAAGTCTTTACGCAGCACCAACAAAATTATCAAGGTAAAGATGCAAAAACCAATGCTGAATTTCAGCCAGGGATAAAAGTGCAGGGTGTAAATCAGCGTTATCAGCAATAAAATGATACTGATAGCCCATGCCAGCTTTGCACGAAATAGCAAGCCGATTGAGTTCAAAACAAGAAAGACGCCGAGCATAAACAGTGGCGCATTGGCCAGCAAGGAGAGGTCAAGTTCTGAAAACGCCTGGATATGGAAAATATCGAGCAGATTGACCGACATGCCATAAATTGTTTTAAAAATAAGCAATCCATTTGAAAGGACCGCCAGCGCGATAACATCGTGCCGCAGGGTCACCCATAAATTTACCGCTGTTTGCTTGAATGTAGCCCAGTGACTCACTGATACCTCTGTAACCACCATTTTGTTTAATTATCTTCACGCGTACAGAATGTGAAAAACATGCGGCACGTGAATGTGTTAAACCATAGTAGATGACTTTATCCGCAGCAATCAAAGGTTTTGATTGATCAAAACCGAATCAGGCAGAGAAATTTTGTCATTTTTAGACGGAGATGCCGAGGGTATATAGGGAGATACAGATAAAGTTATTATCTGTTTGTGGTGGTGGATTGGGGGTATCGGTAAATATAAAGAAAAAACAAGAGCACGGTTTCTGTCACCGCGCCCCTGGATGTTGATATTCAGAACACTTTCTTAAAGGGTTTCACGGAAACTTGCGCATAGACTCCCGCTGCCACGTACGGATCGGCATCTGCCCAGGCCTGGGCTGCTTCCAGCGATTCAAATTCAGCAATAACGGTTGAGCCAGTAAATCCTGCGGCGCCTGGATCGTTACTGTCTACCGCTGGCATTGGACCGGCGGTCAGCAGACGCCCTTCATCATGCAGTAACTGCAAACGTGCTAAATGTGCCGGACGAACGGAAAGGCGCTTTTCGAGGCTATCGGCTTTGTCTTGAGCGTAAATAACATACAACACGGGCACAACTCCTTGTTCGGAAAAGTTATAAAGTACGTTATTTGAAAGGGCGAAGATCTGCAACGGAAAGATGATGTCTTTGTTAAGGCGTCACTAAAAGTAAGGTTAATAGCGCCAAAAATTGCGTTTTCACTGATCCTGATCGCCTTGCCTTATTGAATATGATTGCTATTTGCATTTAAAATCGAGGCCTGGTTTTTTTACTGAAACGATTATGACTTCAATGACCCTTGATTTACCTCGCCGCTTCCCCTGGCCGACGTTACTTTCGGTCTGCATTCATGGTGCTGTTGTGGCGGGTCTACTCTATACCTCGGTACATCAGGTTATTGAACTACCTGCGCCCGCGCAGCCGATTTCTGTCACCATGGTTGCCCCGGCCGAACTTGAGCCGCCACAAGCCGTTCAACCGCCGCCGGAACCAGTGGTGGAGCCAGAACCGGAGCCTGAGCCGATACCAGAACCGCCAAAAGAAGCACCGGTAGTCATTGAAAAGCCGAAGCCGAAACCTAAGCCAAAACCGAAGCCGGTGAAAAAGGTACAGGAGCAGCCGAAACGCGATGTCAAACCGGTAGAGTCACGTCCGGCGTCACCGTTTGAAAATACGGCACCAGCTCGCCCAACATCAAGTACGGCAACGGCTGCAACCAGCAAACCGGTCACAAGTGTCGCGTCTGGTCCACGGGCATTAAGCCGTAATCAGCCGCAGTATCCGGCGCGCGCGCAGGCACTACGCATTGAAGGGCAGGTTAAAGTTAAATTTGACGTCACACCGGATGGTCGCGTGGATAACGTACAAATTCTTTCAGCCAAACCGGCGAACATGTTTGAGCGCGAAGTGAAAAACGCGATGCGCAGATGGCGTTATGAGCCGGGCAAACCCGGAAGTGGGATTGTGGTGAATATCCTGTTTAAAATTAACGGCACCACCGAAATTCAATAAACAGAAAATCAAAAGCCTCCAACTTGGAGGCTTTTGACTATTACTCTACAGGTAAGGCACGAGGCTTTCCTTCAGGGTCGACGGCAACATACTTAAATAACGCTTCCGTCGCTTTATAGCGCTGCCCAATCGGTTCAGACGCCACTTTTTTCACCCATACTTCAATATTAATGCTGACTGATGTCGTCCCTTTTTGGAGACAGCGCGCATAGCAGCACACCACATCACCAACCGCAACTGGCCGTAAGAAAGTCATTCCTTCAACCCGCACGGTCACGACGCGACCGTGGGCAATTTCTTTTGCCAGAATGGCACCGCCAATATCCATCTGCGACATCAACCAACCACCAAAGATATCGCCATTGGCATTGGTATCGGCAGGCATGGCTAAAGTACGTAAAACAAGATCGCCCTGAGGGACGTTAGGTGTTGTAGACATGGTAAAACCGACATAAAAGGAAAATCACAGGCGCGATGCTACTATGATTTTCCAAATGAGAACAGAGGATATGCAGCGCCGGCCCCGAAGGGCCGGCAGACAGATTATGATTTATCTTCCTGCGGCATATGGCGGTAGATATAAATACCGCTTAACAGTGTGAAGATTAAGGTGAGGGCGGTCAGACCGAACACTTTGAAGTTGACCCAAATATTTTGCGGTAGCCAGAATGCGATGTAGATATTCGCCAGACCACAAAGAATAAAGAAGACTGCCCAGGCCAGGTTCAGCTTCGACCATACTGGCTGCGGTAGAGTGAGTTCTTTACCCAGCATCCGCTGAATCAGCGGTTTTTTCATTACCCATTGGCTAACCAACAAAGCACCGGCAAACAGAGCGTAGATGACGGTGACCTTCCATTTAATAAACTCATCATTGTGGAAGAACAGCGTCAGACCACCGAAAACGACCACCAGAACAAAGGTGATCAGGGCCATCTTCTCAACTTTCCGGAAGCGAACCCAGCTATAAATAAGCACAATTGCCGTGGCGACGATGAGCGCCGCAGTTGCCGCATAGATGTCATAAATTTTGTAGAACGCGAAGAAGACAACCAGCGGTAAAAAATCAAGAAACTGCTTCATTTTACGATTCCGTAATCAAATACTTCAGGTTATTGGCGAATCAACATGTACAGGCGGAACAGATAGATAAGCAATACGGCTGAAATCAGGTTGCTTAAAGTATTCGCCAGTACGGCACCAATTTCCGGGGTTAATGCGGCAAACGAAGAGGCAAACAGCAGCAACAGTGTTTTTGCCAGTAACCAGCTTAGTACTGCAGGTGCCACCAGACGCATATTCGCCCATGTCAGCCGCATACTGCTGCGCATAGAGGCGAAAACGCCCATTTTATCCTGCACCAACATCACCGGCGCCAGTGCCAGTAAAATGGCCATTAAAATCCCCGGAACGACCACCAGCATGATGCCAATCTGTACTAAAAGGGTAGTCAGAAAAATCAGAATAAATAACTTTGGCAATATCGGCGCACTGGCACCAATAGCGCGTAGCGCACTGACTCTCTGACCCGCAGACACCAGTTGGATGATTAATATTACGCCTCCGGCGAGTATGGCGTTACCGATTAATCCTGAAAAAGTAGACGCAGCGGAAGCACGCAGCAAAATTTGTTGCTGTTCCGGGGACATATTTTGCACCAGATCGAACAACCCACCGCCGCCACTAACGGGCGCGCCGTCATTGAGCTGCGCAAGCTGTGCGTCACTGGGTGAGAAAACATGTCCTAACACCACTGTGATAAATGCACAAAGCAACGATACCAACAGAATGGTCATAAATTGATTACGGAAGAAATTTCCGGTGTCACGGTATACGGACTGCGCCGTGATAGACATGCACTCTCCTTGAGTTTTATGCAGGTGTTAATTAGCGGGCAATTGTACCCTGGTTATCCCTTCAGTGGCAGCATCACGACTTGTATGGAAAAGCATATCTTTGTAAAGCGCAGGTAATCCACAGCGTGCGTGGGTGCGATCACAGGATCCATTGCTTTCTCCGGACACGACAAATTCCTGACAAGCAGAAGGGCTGTTTGCATAAATACCGCAACTTACCGCCTGCTTAAAAGGCCAATAAGGTAGCAAAAGAATACTTTCGGAGATGGAAAGCATTCAAATTGATTTGAATCATGTTAACCAGGATTTGCGATACAACTTCTAAATTAATCCAGATCAATAAATGGTCATTTAGCGAATGCAATGTGATCTATGTAGGATCATTTGTTACTCCAATGTAGGTATATTCGTCACGTTTTTATAACCATAACGACGGAGCGAATATGAAAAAATTAACAGTGGCGGCATTGGCAGTCAGTACACTTCTCTCTGGTAGCGTCTATGCTCACGAAGCAGGCGAGTTCTTTATTCGTGCTGGTTCGGCAACGGTACGTCCAACGGAAGGCGCGGATGGAACTCTGGGAAGCCTGGGTGGCTTTAGCGTGACCAATAACACCCAACTGGGCCTGACCTTCACCTATATGGCGACTGATAACATTGGTGTGGAATTGCTGGCGGCATCTCCGTTTCGTCATAAGGTTGGCACAGCCACAACTGGAGATATTGCGACAGTCCACCATTTACCGCCAACACTGATGGCACAATGGTATTTTGGCGATTCCGGCAGTAAATTCCGTCCTTACATTGGTGCGGGTATTAACTACACCACCTTTTTTAATAATGACTTCAATGACACCGGTGAAGGTCTTGGCTTATCCGACCTTAGTCTGAAAGATTCATGGGGTGTGGCAGGACAAGTCGGTGTGGATTATCTCATCAACCGTGACTGGTTGCTGAATATGTCGGTCTGGTACATGGATATCGACACTGAGGTGAAATATAAATCCAACGGCGCAGTGCTGCCAGCAGGACATTACTCTGACAATGTCCGCCTTGATCCGTGGGTATTTATGTTCTCTGCGGGTTATCGTTTTTAATTATTTGCCCGTCAATAAACCGCCAGATGTTTTCTGGCGGTTTGTCTCGTATTAACTGCGCGTCGCCGCTTTCATCGGTTGTACAAAAGCTTTCAGTGCTTCCAGCATTTTCTCTGGCTGATTAATATGTTGCTCGATGATTTTAACAATGGCCGAACCAGAAATCGCGCCTGCGGCCCCTGCATCAATCGCTGCTTTTACCTGGTCTGGGGCGGAAATGCCAAAGCCCTGCAATGGAGGCGCAGCATTGTATTCTTTCAGCTTCGTGACCAGATGATTGAGCGGTAATGCCGCGCGGTTTTCCGCTCCGGTCACGCCCGCACGCGACAGTAAATAGGTGTAACCACGACCGTAAGAGGCAATCTGGCGCAGCAAGTCGTCATCGGCATTTGGCGGGCAGATAAAGATAGGTGCGACATTATGGCGCAACGCGGCCTGGCGGAAGGGCGCGGACTCTTCAACTGGCACATCGGCAACCAGCACCGAATCGACGCCGACTTTCTCGCACTGGGCGTAAAACTCATCAATGCCTTTGTTAAACACCAGGTTGGCGTACATCAGCAGGCCAACAGGAATGGTCGGATGTTTTTGACGAATCAGTGCCAGCATCTCAAAACATTGTGCCGGGGTCACACCTGCCGCAAAAGCACGCAGTGTGGCGTTTTGAATGGTCGGGCCATCTGCCAGCGGGTCGGAGAAGGGGATGCCTAGCTCCAAAGCATCAGCACCTGCTTCGATCAACGTATCGATAATTTTCAGCGACTGCTCAATGCCCGGATCACCGAGGGTGACGAAAGGAACAAATGCGCCTTCTTTGCACTCTTTCAACTGGGCAAACAGAGATTCGTAGCGTTCCATCAGATTTCCCCTCGTGCTTTCAAAATATCGTGAACGGTGAAGATGTCTTTATCGCCGCGACCGGAAAGGTTAACCACCAGTAGCTGCTCTTTTTCTGGGTTTTCGCGCATCATTTTCAGCGCATGGGCCAGGGCGTGGGAG
Organism: Escherichia sp. E2748; assembly: GCF_005781125.1. Classification (NCBI taxonomy): domain Bacteria; kingdom Pseudomonadati; phylum Pseudomonadota; class Gammaproteobacteria; order Enterobacterales; family Enterobacteriaceae; genus Escherichia; species Escherichia sp. E2748. Next base: position 111,354 of record NZ_VATP01000002.1, on the reverse strand, counting down.
GACTCCAGCGCCGGGATAATCCCTTCGTGCAGGCACAGCGTTTTAAAGGCTTCCAGCGCTTCATCATCGGTAATTGAAACATAATCAGCGCGACCGATGCTGTTGAGATACGCATGTTGTGGGCCAACGGACGGGAAATCCAGTCCGGCAGAGATGGAGTAAGATTCTTCAATTTGCCCGTCTTCGGTCTGCATCATCGGTGCTTTCATGCCGAAATAGATGCCTACGCGACCATGTTTCAACGGTGCGCCATGTTCGCCGGTTTCGATGCCGTGACCGCCTGGCTCCACGCCAATCAGACCGACATTGGTTTCGTTGATGAAATCAGCAAACATGCCGATGGCATTCGAACCGCCGCCAACACAGGCGATAACAGCATCCGGCAGGCGACCTTCTCTTTCCAGAATCTGTGCTTTCGTTTCTTCGCCAATCATCCGCTGAAACTCACGCACAATGGTCGGATAAGGATGCGGGCCAGCTGCGGTGCCCAGCATATAGTGCGCGGTTTCATAACTGCCGGACCAGTCGCGCAGCGCCTCATTACAGGCATCTTTCAGCGTCGCGGAACCGCTATGCACCGGGATCACTTCCGCCCCCATTAAGCGCATACGAAAAACGTTAGGCGACTGGCGTTCAACGTCTTTGGCACCCATATAAATACGGCATTTCAGGCCGAGCAGGGCGCTGGCAAGGGCCGACGCCACACCATGCTGACCGGCTCCGGTTTCGGCGATGATTTCGGTTTTACCCATCCGCTTCGCCAGCAAAGCCTGGCCCAGAACCTGGTTGGTTTTATGCGCGCCGCCGTGCAATAAATCTTCGCGCTTCAGATACAGCGTGGTGTTCGTCCCGGCTGTAATGTTCTGGCATTTGGTCAGCGCGGTTGGGCGCCCGGCATAGTTTTTCAGCAGGTCGTTGAACTGGGCCTGAAATTCAGGATCTTTTTGCGCGCTGACAAAAGCTTCTTCCAGCTGGCGCAGAGCAGGCATCAGGATTTGTGGCACGTACATGCCGCCAAACTCACCAAAATACGGGTTAAGTAATGTTGTCATTGTTCCTTTCCTTAATATGCGCGCAGCGTCTGGAAAACCGAGGCCAAAAGGCGTGCGTCTTTAATGCCCGGTTGCGACTCTACAGCAGAATTAAAATCAAGCCCGGCGCAGCCGGTTTGTGCCGCTTCCACGCAGTTATCTGCGCCTAAGCCACCCGCCAGCAGGACGTTGCCAAGCGATTGACCATTTAACAGTGACCAGTCGAAACGTTGCCCGCTTCCACCCTGGCCGTTGTCGAAAACATATTTATCGACGTGCTGAAAATCGCGCGCGGGAAGAGTTTCACCGACGCTCAATGCTTTCCAGATGGCAACGTTAGCGGGCAGCACGTCACGCAGTGCGTCGATATATTGCTGATCTTCATTACCATGCAGTTGCACTGCTGCCAGCGATAACGCGTTAGTTTTGTCCACCACATCAGCAATATCGTGATTGCGGAACACACCAACATACTGCAACGGTGCCGCAGCCATCACTTCCTGCGCCTGTTCAACGCTGACGCAACGCGGTGATGTCGCAACAAAAATCAACCCACCGTAAATCGCGCCCGCGTCATAAGCTGCTTTAGCATCTTGCCCACGCGTCAGGCCACATACTTTATTCTCACCCAGCAACACCCGGCGCACGGCGGCGTTCAAATCGTCATGGGCCATCAACGCCGAACCAATCAGAAAGCCGTTAGCGAAGTGGCTTAACTCGCGCACCTGAGCGTAAGTATTGATGCCGGATTCGCTGATTACCGTCACGTTGTGCCCCAGTTTCGGCGCAAGCTCGCGGGTACGGTTGAGATCAATCGACAAATCACGCAGATCGCGGTTGTTGATGCCAACGACTTTTGCCCCCAATGCAATGGCGCGCTCCAGTTCCTCTTCATTACTGACTTCGGTCAGCACACCCATCTCCAGACTGTGGGCGACGGCTGCAAGCTGGCGATATTGTTCGTCATCCAGTACTGAAAGCATTAATAAGCAGGCATCGGCCTGGTAATAGCGCGCCAGATAGATCTGGTAAGGATCGATAATGAAGTCTTTACATAAAATCGGCTGCGGGGCGATTTGGCTGACGATGGGGAGGAAATCAAAGCTCCCCTGAAAATATTTCTCATCAGTCAGCACCGAAATTGCCGAAGCGTAATGCTTATAAATCGAGGCAATGCGTGCCGGATCGAAATCATCACGAATCACGCCTTTCGACGGCGACGCTTTCTTGCACTCCAGAATAAACGCCGTGCGTGCACCCTGTAGCGCATCATAAAAATGTCGCGTGCTCGGCTGAACCTCATTCTGAAAACTGGCCAGCGGTTGCTGCTGTTTGCGGGCTTCTACCCAAATCACCTTGTCTGCGACGATTTTCGCTAAAACGGTTTGCATCATTTACCCTCGTGCCGCCAGTGCGGTGACTCTGTCGTAAGCGGAACCACTGCGCAGTACCTCAAGAACGGTTTGCGCATTGGCTTGCAGATCTTCATGGCCATGCAGGCGCATTAACATGGCGACATTCGCCGCGACGGCTGCTTCATGGGCGGCGTCGCCTTTACCTTGTAACAAGCGTGTTAAAATGTCACGGTTTTCTTCCGGTGTTCCGCCAGCCAGTTGCTCCTGGTGGTAGGGCGTCAGGCCAAAATCTTCAGCGGTCAGTTGATAGCTCTTAATTTCGCCGTCATGCAGTTCGGCAACGATTGTCGGCGCGTGTAAGGAAACTTCATCCATCCCGCCGCTGTGCACCACCGCTGCGCGTTGATACCCCAGCACACGCAAGGTTTCGGCAATTGGCAGCACCAGTTCCGGGCTGTAGACACCAATTAACGCCAGCGGAGGATGCGCCGGGTTAATCAGTGGCCCCAGCACGTTGAACAGGGTGCGAGTTTTCAGTTGCTGGCGAACCGGCATCGCGTGGCGGAATCCGGTGTGATATTTCGGCGCAAAGAGGAAACAGACGCCTAATTCATCCAGCGCCTGGCGCGATTTATCGGCATTCATATCAAGATTAATACCGAACGCCGCCAGCAGATCCGACGAGCCAGATTTACTGGAGACGCTGCGGTTACCGTGTTTCGCCACTTTCAGCCCACAGGCCGCGGCGACAAACGCACTGGCGGTCGAAATATTGATACTGTTGCTGCCGTCACCGCCGGTGCCGACGATATCGGCAAACAGATAATCAGGGCGCGGGAACGGCGCGGCGTTTTCCAGTAGCGCAGTTGCTGCTCCGGCGATTTCGTTCGGGTGCTCGCCGCGAATTTTCATGCTCACCAGCGCCGCCGCGAGCTGTTCTGGCTTCAGCTCGCCACGTACCACCGCTGAAAAAAGCTGGTGGCTTTCTTGTTGGCTAAGCGTCTGCGCCTGATACAGTTTTTCCAGAATCGGTTGCAGCGTGTTGGTTGGCTCTAGTTTCTGCTGCGCCCAGGCCAGCGTTTGTTCCAGCAGGCGAGCGCCCTGAGTGGTAAGAATGGATTCCGGATGGAACTGGAACCCACAAACGCGATCCGCATCGTGACGCACCGCCATCACCATGCCATTAAAATGGGCGTTGATGGTTAAACCTGCCGGAATGTTGCTGCCAACCAGCGAGTGATAACGCGCCACCGGCAGCGGGTTTGTTAATCCGGCAAACATCGCCTGACCGTCATGTTCAATGCTCGACGCTTTACCGTGAAGAATTTCGCCCGCCTGACCGACATAACCCCCGTGAGCTTCGACAATCGCCTGATGTCCGAGGCAAATGCCAATGATTGGCAGCTTACCGCGCAGGCGGGTGAGGAGTTCCGGCATACAACCGGCTTCGCTCGGCACACCGGGGCCAGGAGAAAGCATCAGTACCGGATTGCTCATCGTCGCCAGGCGTTCAATTAAGGTCTGCGCCGGAATATGGTTGCGGTAAATCACCACGTTATGACCATTGCTGCGCAACTGATCTGCCAGGTTGTAAGTAAAAGAGTCGATATTATCGAGCAGCAGAATGTCAGCCATCAGAATGTCTCCTGTGCATGATGCGCGGTGGCAATAGCGCGCAGTACAGCGCGGGCTTTATTACGGGTTTCGTCGGCTTCCGACTGCGGAACAGAATCAAGTACCACGCCAGCACCGGCCTGCACGGTGGCGACTCCGTTCTCTACCAGCGCCGAGCGGATCACAATGCAGGTGTCGAGATCGCCATGCGCAGTGAAATAACCTACTGCGCCGCCGTAGCTGCCGCGTCGACGACCTTCCGCTTCGGCAATTAACTGCATAGCGCGTACTTTCGGCGCACCGCTTAACGTCCCCATATTCATACAGGCGCGATAAGCGTGCAGGGCGTCGAGATCGTGGCGCAGCTCACCGACAACGCGGGAGACCAGGTGCATCACGTAAGAGTAACGGTCAACTTTGGTGAGGTCGGCGACGTAGCGGCTGCCGGGGGTGCAAATGCGTGCCAGATCATTACGGGCGAGATCCACCAGCATCAGATGTTCAGACAGCTCTTTATGATCGGTCCGCATTTCCAGTTCGATGCGGCTGTCGAGGTCTCTGTCCAGTGAACCATCGGCACGACGACCGCGTGGACGTGTTCCGGCAATTGGGTAGATCTCAATCTGGCGGCTGGTGGCGTCATACTTGAGCGAACTTTCCGGCGACGCGCCAAACAGGGTGAAATCATTATCCTGCATAAAAAACATGTACGGGCTGGGATTACTCTTTTTCAGCACGTAATAGGCCGCCAGCGGTGACGGGCAGGGCAGAGAGAAACGGCGAGATGGCACCACCTGGAAAATTTCTCCGGCGCGAATCGCTTTTTGCAACAAACGCACTATGCCACCGAACTCTTCATCGCTCTGGTTACATTCACAACGCATATGCGGCACGGAAACCACCGGCAGCGGCGGCGCGTCTTCGGTCAGTCGCTGGCGCAACTCGTGCAGGCGCGTAGTGAGACGCTGTTTTTCTTCTTCATTGGGAGCAAACAGGCTTGCCTGAATGCGGGTGCTTTTTTTCTGATGGTCAATCACCATCAGCGTTTCAGCGAGATAAAAACAGAAATCAGGGCAGTTATTTTCCGCTGACAATTGCGGTAAATCTTCAAATCCCGCCACAAGGTCATAAGAGAACAGGCCGCCGAAGAACATTGCTTCTCGTTCTTCCTTCGGTACATTCAACAGATTCTGTAATAAGCGGAAAGCGTCAAAAACCGAAAGGGAGCATAAGCGGGCGTCTTCATCCAGCAGTGGACTGACAGGGGGGAAGCGCAGTACGCGGCAGTTTGGTGATTGTTCATTTTCCACACCCGCAGGCAGGGCGTTATCCAGTAGTGTCAGCAGGGCTTCGCCATTGCCGGAAAGCGCCTGAATTGTGACAGTGTCACCTAAAGCTGTAATGCGCAGCGCACTGTCTACCAGCAGCAGGCTTTTTAAATCATCTTTGCTGTCGATATCTGCGGATTCCAGCAGCAGCGTTGCTGGACGATCCCCACACAACTGGTGAAAAAGCGCGGTGGGATTATCGCGATAAGCGCCTTCGCAGGTTAACAATTCGAGAGTCGGTTTTTGTGTTTGCATTGTTATTCTCTAATTTTGTTCAAAAAAAAGCCCGCTTATAAGGCGGGCTGGGTATCTGATTGCTTTACGCATGGTGAATACACTGCCCGTTTCAGGAAGTGCGCCACCAACCTTTCAGTACGAAAATCGTTTTCATTGTCGATACCCTTTTTACGTGAACTTGCGTACTAGTTAACTAGTTCGATGGTTAATTGTCAACAGCTCATTTCAGAATATTTGCAAGAACCGTTATGATGTCGGCGCCAAAAACATTATCCAAAACGGGAGTGCGCCTTGAGCGACACGAATTACGCAGTGATTTACGACCTGCACAGCCATACCACAGCTTCCGATGGCTGCCTGACGCCAGAGGCGTTGGTGCACCGTGCGGTCGAGATGCGCGTCGGCACTCTGGCGATCACCGACCATGACACCACAGCTGCAATCGCGCCAGCAAGAGAGGAAATTTCACGTTCGGGACTGGCGCTGAATCTTATTCCCGGCGTGGAAATTTCCACGGTCTGGGAAAATCATGAAATTCATATTGTCGGGCTGAATATTGATATTACTCATCCGCTAATGTGTGAGTTCCTCGCGCAGCAGACAGAACGGCGCAATCAGCGGGCGCAGCTAATTGCCGAAAGACTTGAAAAAGCGCAAATACCAGGGGCGCTGGAAGGCGCGCAACGACTGGCGCAGGGCGGTGCGGTGACGCGCGGTCATTTTGCTCGTTTCCTGGTGGAGTGCGGCAAAGCCAGTTCAATGGCGGATGTCTTTAAAAAGTATCTGGCGCGCGGGAAAACCGGATACGTTCCGCCACAGTGGTGTACAATAGAACAAGCTATTGATGTCATTCATCATTCTGGCGGTAAGGCGGTGCTTGCTCATCCTGGGCGGTACAATCTTAGTGCTAAATGGCTGAAAAGATTGGTTGCGCATTTTGCCGAACACCACGGCGACGCGATGGAAGTCGCGCAGTGCCAGCAATCGCCCAATGAACGTACCCAGCTGGCGACACTTGCCCGCCAGCATCATTTATGGGCATCACAAGGATCTGATTTTCATCAGCCATGCCCGTGGATCGAACTGGGTCGTAAACTCTGGCTGCCCGCAGGCGTTGAAGGCGTCTGGCAGCTATGGGAACAGCCGCAGAACACCACAGAGAGGGAATTATGAGCCAGTTTTTTTATATTCATCCTGATAACCCGCAGCAACGTCTGATCAACCAGGCGGTGGAGATCGTGCGTAAAGGCGGGGTGATTGTTTATCCAACCGATTCCGGCTACGCACTCGGCTGTAAAATTGAAGATAAAAACGCGATGGAGCGTATTTGTCGTATTCGCCAGCTGCCGGACGGTCACAACTTTACCCTGATGTGTCGCGATCTTTCTGAACTTTCGACCTATTCATTCGTGGATAACGTTGCGTTTCGTTTAATGAAAAACAACACGCCGGGCAACTATACCTTCATCCTGAAGGGGACGAAGGAAGTGCCACGCCGTCTGTTGCAGGAAAAACGCAAAACCATTGGGATGCGTGTGCCTTCTAACCCGATTGCGCAGGCGTTGCTTGAAGTATTGGGCGAACCGATGCTTTCCACATCGCTGATGCTACCGGGCAGCGAATTTACCGAATCCGATCCGGAAGAAATTAAAGACCGTCTGGAAAAACAGGTGGATTTGATTATCCACGGCGGCTATCTCGGGCAGAAACCGACAACGGTCATTGATCTTACCGATGATACGCCGGTCGTGGTGCGTGAAGGTGTGGGTGATGTGAAGCCTTTCTTATAAAAAATTGCGTTCCACGGATGGAAGATTATGGCAGGGATATATCGCTGCATTTTGCTGTTGATAGTTGGGCTTTTTTTCTCTTCGTTGAGTTATGCGAAAAACACGGAGATCCCTTCATATGAAGAAGGGATCTCGCTCTTTGATGTTGAAGCCACTCTGCAACCGGATGGGGTGCTCGACATCAACGAGAACATTCATTTTCAGGCGCGAAATCAGCAGATTAAGCACGGGTTTTCTCGTGATTTACCCCGACTATGGATGCAGCCTAATGGGGATGCTGCACTGCTGAACTATCGTATTGTTGGCGTCACCCGTGATGGCGTTCCTGAACTCTGGCATCTTGACTGGCATATCGGGTTAATGAGTATTGTCGTGGGCGATAAACAACGTTTCTTGCCTCAAGGCGACTATCATTATCAAATTCATTATCAGGTTAAAAATGCTTTCCTGCGCGAGGATGATTCTGACCTGCTAATCTGGAACGTGACCGGTAACAACTGGCCGTTTGAAATCTATAAGACCCGATTTTCACTCAAGTTCTCTAATATTGCGGGTAATCCATTTAGTGAAATCGATCTCTTTACCGGAGATGAGGGCGACACATATCGAAATGGCCTTATCCTTGAGGACGGAAGAATTGAATCCCGCAATCCGTTTTATCGTGAAGACTTCACGGTTCTCTACCGCTGGCCTCATGCCTTGCTGGATAATGCCCCGGCACAACACACGACGAATATTTTTAGCCATCTTTTTGGGCCCTCAACATCGTCTCTTATCATTTGGTTACCGTGTTTGCTCCTGGCGTGTGGATGGTTATATCTCTGGAAGCGCAGGCCGCAATTTACGCCGGTAGATGTGATTGAAACCGATGTCATTCCGCCAGATTACACGCCCGGCATGTTACGTCTCGATGCGAAGCTGGTTTACGACGATAAAGGTTTTTGTGCCGATATCGTAAATCTGATTGTGAAAGGAAAAATTCATCTGGAAGATCAGTATGACAAAAATCAGCGAACCCTGATTCGTGTTAATGAAGGCGCGACCAGAAATAATGCGGTATTACTGCCCACCGAACAGTTATTACTGGAAGCGCTATTTCGTAAAGGCGATAAGGTCGTTCTTACGGGGAGGCGCAACAGAGTCTTACGCAGAGCATTTTTACGGATGCAGAAATTTTATCTGCCGCGTAAAAAGTCTTCGTTTTACCGACCTGATGCGTTTTTGCAAGGGGGCGGAATGGCGATATTGGCGGTCATTCTCTACGGTAACCTGAGTCCCGTAGGTTGGGCAGGAATGAGTCTGGTGGGCGATATGTTTATTATGATCTGCTGGCTTCTTCCTTTTTTATTTTGTTCCCTTGAGCTTTTGTTGGCCCGCGATGATGACAAGCCTTGCGTTAATCGTGTAATCATCACTTTGTTTTTACCACTGATTTGTTCAGGCGTGGCCTTCTATTCTCTCTATATCAATGTCGGAGATGTATTCTTTTACTGGTATATGCCGGCGGGTTATTTTAGCGCTGTTGTCCTGACCGGTTATCTCACTGGCATGGGGTATATTTTTCTGCCAAAGTTTACCCAAACTGGGCAGCAACGTTATGCCCACGGTGAAGCTATCGTTAACTATCTTGCGCGTAAAGAGGCGGCAACGCACAGTGGGCGGCGGCGGAAAGGGGAAACACGGAAACTGGATTACGCTTTGTTAGGTTGGGCTATATCGGCAAATTTGGGGAGGGAATGGGCGTTACGCATTGCCCCTTCGCTTTCTTCGGCGATTCGCGATCCAGAGATTGCCCGTAACGGCGTTTTATTCTCATTACAGACGCACCTGAGTTGCGGGGCCTATACCAGTTTGTTGGGGCGGAGCTATTCCGGTGGTGGTTCTGGCGCTGGTGGTGGTTGGTAATAAAGCCGATGTTAATCGAAACAAGCTTTAACCATAAAGATCGTGTATGATGTTCCGCCTCAAAGGCAGGCCAGCTACGGCCTGAAGAGTTCAAACAGACTTTACTATCAGTGAGTCAGATGTAAGTTCTGACTCATTGTTGCACAAAAGCATACCAGACGCCTGGGAAGGCGACACCAAAAGGAAGCTCAATGAGCGAAAAGTTACAGAAAGTGCTGGCGCGTGCCGGCCACGGTTCTCGCCGTGAAATCGAATCTATTATTGAAGCCGGTCGTGTGAGTGTTGATGGCAAAATTGCCAAACTCGGCGATCGCGTTGAAGTTACCCCTGGGCTGAAAATCCGTATCGATGGTCACCTGATTTCGGTACGTGAGTCCGCTGAACAAATTTGTCGCGTTCTGGCCTATTACAAACCAGAAGGTGAGTTGTGTACCCGTAACGATCCGGAAGGGCGCCCAACGGTGTTTGACCGTCTGCCGAAGCTGCGTGGCGCACGCTGGATTGCCGTGGGTCGTCTGGACGTTAACACCTGTGGTCTGTTGCTGTTCACCACCGATGGTGAACTGGCAAACCGTTTAATGCATCCAAGCCGTGAAGTTGAACGTGAATATGCCGTGCGTGTATTTGGTCAGGTTGACGACGCGAAACTGCGTGATTTAAGCCGTGGTGTGCAGCTGGAAGATGGTCCGGCAGCCTTTAAAACCATCAAGTTCAGCGGCGGTGAAGGGATCAACCAGTGGTACAACGTTACTTTGACCGAAGGCCGTAACCGTGAAGTTCGTCGTCTGTGGGAAGCGGTTGGCGTGCAGGTAAGTCGCCTGATCCGTGTGCGTTACGGTGATATTCCACTGCCGAAAGGTCTGCCACGCGGCGGCTGGACGGAGCTGGATCTCGCCCAGACTAACTATCTGCGTGAACTGGTGGAGCTACCACCAGAAACCAGCTCTAAAGTCGCTGTAGAAAAAGACCGTCGTCGTATGAAGGCGAATCAGATTCGTCGTGCGGTGAAACGTCACAGTCAGGTGAGCGGCGGTCGTCGTTCTGGTGGACGTAATAACGGTTAATCAAAGTATGCCGGACGTCATATCCGGCATTTTTACAGATTAATAATCAATCCCTATCTGCGCTTTTACACCGGCATCAAACGCATGTTTCACGGGGCGTAATTCACTCACCGTATCCGCCAGTTCAAGAATATCCCGATGACAACCACGACCCGTGATAATCACCGTCTGCTGATCTGGACGTTCATTTAACGCCTGCACCACTTCTTCCAGTGGCAAATAGTCATACGCCACCATATAAGTCAGCTCATCGAGCAAAACCATAGCCACTGAGGGATCTGCCAGCATCCGCTTTGCATGTTGCCAGACTTCACGGCAGGCGGTGGTATCAGACTCGCGATTTTGCGTATCCCAGGTAAAGCCCGTTGCCATCACCTGAAACTCAACGCCATGTGGCTCCAGCAAATTGCGCTCGCCGTTAGGCCAGGTACCTTTAATAAACTGCACGACCCCCACTTTTTTGCCATGGCCAACCGCGCGAGTTGCGGTACCAAATGCCGCGGTGGTTTTGCCTTTTCCATTGCCGGTAAAGACGATGACAATGCCACGCTCATCCTGCGCTTGCGCCACGCGAGCATCAACTTTCTCTTTAACACGCTGCTGACGCTGTTGGTAGCGTTCATCACTCATTGGGAAATTCCTGGTTTGCGGCCCGGTTGGGCGTCAAAGGTCATGCCGGTTTTACGGCGGCTGTCATCGCCCATCAGCCATAAATAGAGTGGCATGATATCGGCGGGTGTTTTGAGTTTCTGTGGATCTTCGGTGGGGAAAGCACTGGCACGCATTGCAGTACGTGTACCGCCGGGGTTAATGCAGTTGACGCGCAGGCGCTGCTGATATTCATCGGCCAGCACTTGCATCATTCCTTCGGTGGCAAATTTCGACACCGCATATGCGCCCCAGTTGGCACGCCCCTGACGCCCAACGCTTGATGAGGTAAAGACCAGCGAACCGGCGTCCGATTTGAGTAATAAAGGAAGCAGTGCCTGGGTGAGCATAAAGGTGGCATTAACGTTGACCTGCATGACGTCCTGCCAGACCTGCGGATTTTGCTCGCGCATTGGGCAAACATCGCCGAGCAATCCGGCGTTATGCAGCACGCCGTCCAGACGCGGGTAATTAACAGCAATATGCTGTGCCAGTTGTTGGCAGTCTTCGGACGTACAGGTCAGCAAATCGAGAAGAAACCATTGCGGCTGGCGTCCTGTCTCTTCGAACATGCTCTGGGCCACCTGACGTAATTTTTCTTCGTTCCGGCCCAGCAGAATGACCGTCGCGCCATAGCGCGCATAAGTTAAAGCGGCTTCACGACCAATGCCGTCGCTGGCGCCTGTCACCAGGATAATACGATCATTGAGTAAATCTTGTTTTGGTTGGTAATGCATGGCTACTCCCCGACGACATCAACAGTCGCGCTGCCAGTGTACTTTATGACTTTGGGGTTTTATGCCTGAAACAGGAGGGCATTTCAATCAGCCTGGGGCGATAACGCCGTAAAATGAATACTTTGTCATACTTTCGCCGCAATAACATCTCTGCGAGACGGCTTAACATGCCTGTTGTAAACTGTGAGCCAAAGCGTTGTTTAACCAAGGTGGGACTCGTGGAATTGTTGTCTGAATATGGTTTGTTTTTGGCGAAAATCGTCACCGTTGTGGTGGCGATTGCGGCTATTGCCGCCATTATTGTCAATGTTGCTCAACGTAATAAACGCCAGCGTGGCGAGTTACGAGTCAACAATCTCAGCGAACAGTATAAGGAGATGAAAGAAGAACTGGCTGCGGCGCTGATGGATCCACATCAGCAAAAACAGTGGCACAAAGCGCAGAAGAAAAAGCACAAGCAAGAAGCGAAGGCAGCGAAAGCAAAAGCCAAACTGGGCGAGGTGGCAGCCGAAAGTAAGCCACGAGTCTGGGTGCTGGATTTCAAGGGCAGCATGGACGCCCATGAAGTGAACGCGCTACGTGAAGAGGTTACTGCGGTACTCGCGGCATTTAAACCGCAGGATCAGGTCGTTCTGCGTCTGGAAAGCCCCGGAGGCATGGTACATGGTTACGGTCTGGCGGCTTCACAGTTGCAGCGCCTACGCGATAAAAATATTCCTTTAACCGTTACGGTAGACAAAGTGGCTGCCAGCGGCGGTTACATGATGGCCTGTGTGGCGGATAAAATTGTTTCAGCGCCGTTTGCAATTGTTGGCTCTATTGGTGTTGTGGCGCAAATGCCCAACTTTAACCGCTTCCTGAAAAGCAAAGATATTGATATCGAACTGCACACTGCCGGGCAGTATAAGCGCACGCTGACAGTGCTGGGTGAAAACACCGAAGAAGGGCGCGAGAAATTCCGCGAAGAACTGAACGAAACGCATCAGTTATTTAAAGATTTTGTGAAGCGTATGCGTCCGTCTCTGGACATTGAAATGGTGGCAACCGGTGAACACTGGTACGGACAACAGGCGGTGGAGAAAGGCCTGGTTGACGAAATCAACACTAGTGATGAAGTGATCCTTAGCCTGATGGAAGGTCGTGAAGTGATCAATGTACGCTATATGCAGCGTAAACGGTTGATCGATCGATTCACTGGCAGCGCGGCAGAGAGCGCCGACCGATTGTTGCTACGCTGGTGGCAACGTGGGCAAAAGCCGTTGATGTAAAAGATAAACGCGAGGATAAAACCTCGCGTTTTGCTTTAATCGACCAGATGGTATTTTTCCGAGAGCACATGGGCCAGGTGTTTGAACATATTAAACACCGCGGTGCTTTTCGCTGTCGGCAATCCTTGTTCATCTAAAAAATAATCGCCACTAAACACCAGCACGCCATTACGCTGCGTGACGCCGGTGGCTTCAATCCCTGCGAGCGTATCCTCATGCTCACGTATGATTTTGTTAGCCTCTTTCAACAGCGTTTCGCGGTCGATGGGTTGTGTCTCTTTGTTCATTATTTACTCCTTAAACAAGGACATTAGTCTACGCCAGGCATGGCTTGCAGACAAATATACCACGCTGACGGCAAGAGCGCCTTACTGGCAACTTTGGATTTTGCATGCTAATAAAGTTGCGTAACGGATTTTATCAGGTACAGTGTGACGCTTTCGTCAATCTGGCAATAGATTTGCTTGACATTCGACCAAAATTACGTCGTGCTATAGCGCCTGTAGGCCAGACCTGTTAACTCAGTCACCTGAATTATCGTGAACAGAGTCACGACAAGGGGTTGATATCCGCAGAGAGCGAGTCCATATCGGTAACTCGTTGCCAGTGGAAGGTTTATCAATGTGCGACGCATTCCTGGAAGAATCAAATTAGGTAAGGTGAATATGGGTAAAGCTCTTGTCATCGTTGAGTCCCCGGCAAAAGCCAAAACGATCAACAAGTATCTGGGTAGTGACTACGTGGTGAAATCCAGCGTCGGTCACATCCGCGATTTGCCGACCAGTGGCTCAGCAGCCAAAAAGAGTGCCGACTCTACCTCCACCAAGACGGCTAAAAAGCCTAAAAAGGATGAACGTGGCGCTCTCGTCAACCGTATGGGGGTTGACCCGTGGCACAATTGGGAGGCGCACTATGAAGTGTTGCCAGGTAAAGAGAAGGTCGTCTCTGAACTGAAACAACTGGCTGAAAAAGCCGACCACATCTATCTCGCAACCGACCTTGACCGCGAAGGGGAAGCCATTGCATGGCACCTGCGGGAAGTGATTGGTGGTGATGATGCGCGCTATAGCCGAGTGGTATTTAACGAAATTACGAAAAACGCGATTCGTCAGGCATTTAACAAGCCAGGTGAGCTGAATATCGATCGTGTTAATGCCCAGCAGGCGCGTCGCTTTATGGACCGCGTGGTGGGGTATATGGTTTCTCCGCTGCTGTGGAAAAAAATTGCTCGTGGTCTGTCTGCCGGGCGTGTGCAGTCGGTGGCGGTCCGCCTGGTGGTTGAACGTGAGCGTGAAATTAAAGCGTTCGTACCGGAAGAGTTCTGGGAAGTGGATGCCAGCACGACCACGCCATCCGGCGAGGCATTGGCTTTGCAGGTGACTCATCAGAATGACAAACCGTTCCGTCCGGTCAATAAAGAACAAACTCAGGCTGCGGTAAGTCTGCTGGAAAAAGCGCGCTATAGCGTGCTGGAACGTGAAGACAAACCGACCACAAGCAAACCTGGCGCTCCTTTTATTACCTCTACGCTGCAACAGGCTGCCAGCACTCGTCTTGGTTTTGGCGTGAAAAAGACCATGATGATGGCGCAGCGTCTGTATGAAGCAGGCTATATCACTTACATGCGTACTGACTCCACTAACCTGAGTCAGGACGCGGTAAATATGGTTCGCGGTTATATCAGCGATAATTTTGGTAATAAATATCTGCCGGAAAGTCCGAATCAGTACGCCAGCAAAGAAAACTCACAAGAAGCGCACGAAGCAATTCGTCCTTCTGACGTCAATGTGATGGCGGAATCGCTGAAGGATATGGAAGCGGACGCACAGAAACTTTACCAGTTAATCTGGCGTCAGTTTGTTGCCTGCCAGATGACCCCGGCGAAATATGATTCCACCACGCTGACCGTTGGTGCAGGCGATTTCCGCCTGAAAGCACGCGGACGTATTCTGCGCTTTGATGGCTGGACGAAAGTAATGCCTGCGCTGCGTAAAGGCGATGAAGATCGTATTTTACCGGCAGTCGATAAAGGCGACTCTCTGTCGCTTGTTGAACTGACTCCGGCACAGCACTTTACCAAGCCGCCAGCCCGTTTCAGCGAAGCCTCGCTGGTTAAAGAACTGGAAAAACGCGGTATTGGTCGTCCGTCTACCTATGCGTCGATTATTTCGACCATCCAGGATCGCGGCTATGTGCGTGTGGAAAACCGTCGATTCTATGCGGAAAAAATGGGTGAAATCGTAACCGATCGTCTGGAAGAAAATTTCCGCGAATTAATGAATTACGACTTCACCGCGCAGATGGAAAACAGCCTCGACCAGGTGGCAAATCACGAAGCGGAATGGAAAGCCGTACTGGATCACTTCTTCTCGGATTTCACCCAGCAGCTTGATAAAGCGGAAAAAGATCCGGAAGAGGGCGGTATGCGTCCAAACCAGATGGTTTTGACCAGCATTGATTGCCCTACCTGTGGCCGCAAAATGGGTATTCGTACAGCGAGCACCGGGGTATTCCTTGGCTGTTCTGGCTATGCGCTGCCGCCGAAAGAGCGTTGCAAAACCACCATTAACCTGGTGCCGGAAAACGAAGTACTGAACGTACTGGAAGGCGAAGACGCTGAAACTAACGCCCTGCGCGCCAAACGTCGTTGCCCGAAATGCGGCACGGCGATGGACAGCTATCTCATCGATCCAAAACGTAAGTTGCATGTTTGTGGTAATAACCCAACCTGCGATGGTTACGAGATCGAAGAGGGCGAATTCCGCATTAAAGGTTATGACGGCCCGATTGTTGAGTGTGAAAAATGTGGCTCTGAAATGCACCTGAAAATGGGGCGTTTCGGTAAATACATGGCCTGCACCAACGAAGAGTGTAAAAACACGCGTAAGATTTTACGTAACGGAGAAGTGGCGCCACCGAAAGAAGATCCGGTTCCGCTGCCAGAATTAGCGTGCGAAAAATCGGATGCTTATTTCGTGCTCCGTGACGGCGCTGCTGGAGTGTTCCTGGCTGCCAACACCTTCCCGAAATCTCGTGAAACGCGTGCGCCGCTGGTGGAAGAGCTTTATCGCTTCCGCGACCGTCTGCCGGAAAAACTGCGTTATCTGGCGGAGGCTCCGCAGCAAGATCCAGACGGTAATAAGACAATGGTTCGCTTTAGCCGCAAAACTAAACAGCAATATGTCTCTTCG
This sequence comes from Escherichia sp. E2748, assembly GCF_005781125.1. Lineage (NCBI taxonomy): Bacteria > Pseudomonadati > Pseudomonadota > Gammaproteobacteria > Enterobacterales > Enterobacteriaceae > Escherichia > Escherichia sp. E2748. The sequence goes on along the minus strand of NZ_VATP01000002.1, from coordinate 95,186 downwards.
GAAAAAGACGGAAAGGCAACTGGCTGGTCAGCATTTTATGTTGATGGCAAATGGGTTGAAGGGAAAAAATAACCTTTAAGTCTGTCAGGTTTTTATAAACAAAGGGTCGCAAAAGCGGCCCTTTTTCATTGCATATTATTTTTTCTACATACCTATACACTAAAGCTATAAATGATATAGTGGTTATAGTTATCACTTTTTTTATTATTAAATCGTATTAGTCACCCGCCAGGTGTGGCGAAAAAACGATGTTCTGATGGCGTCTAATTGGATGGTTTAACATGAAATTACAACAACTTCGCTATATTGTTGAGGTAGTCAATCATAACCTGAATGTCTCCTCAACGGCTGAAGGACTTTACACATCACAACCCGGGATCAGTAAGCAAGTCAGAATGTTGGAAGATGAACTGGGCATTCAAATTTTTTCCCGTAGCGGTAAGCACCTGACGCAGGTAACCCCCGCAGGGCAGGAAATTATCCGTATTGCTCGTGAAGTGTTGTCAAAGGTCGACGCCATTAAATCGGTAGCCGGTGAACACACCTGGCCTGATAAAGGTTCGCTGTATATTGCCACTACCCATACTCAGGCACGTTATGCGCTGCCAAATGTCATTAAAGGCTTTATCGAGCGTTATCCTCGAGTTTCTTTGCATATGCATCAGGGCTCGCCGACACAAATTGCTGATGCAGTCTCTAAAGGTAATGCTGATTTCGCAATTGCCACGGAAGCCCTGCATTTATATGAAGATTTAGTGATGTTGCCGTGCTACCACTGGAACCGGGCCATTGTGGTAACCCCGGATCATCCTCTGGCGGGCAAAAAGGAAATCACGATTGAAGAACTGGCGCAGTATCCGCTAGTAACGTATACCTTCGGCTTTACCGGCCGTTCCGAACTGGACACAGCATTTAACCGCGCAGGGCTGACGCCGCGTATTGTCTTCACAGCAACTGATGCTGACGTCATTAAAACCTACGTTCGTCTTGGGCTGGGAGTAGGGGTCATTGCCAGCATGGCGGTCGATCCGGTTTCAGACCCCGATCTGGTGCGTGTCGATGCACATGATATCTTCAGCCACAGCACAACTAAAATTGGTTTTCGCCGTAGTACGTTTTTACGCAGCTATATGTATGATTTCATTCAGCGTTTTGCGCCGCATTTAACGCGAGACGTCGTTGATGCCGCCGTAGCACTGCGTTCCAATGAAGAAATTGAAGTCATGTTCAAAGATATCAAATTGCCAGAAAAATAATTACCCACGTTATTTCCGGCATCTTTTTATGTGACAAAGGTGCCGGAATATATTCTCTATTCCTTTTTATTTGTTAGTCGTTCACAATATAAATATCCACAAAATTTTTATGGCAAATCGAGCATAAAGTAGTGTCTATTTATCCGCGTTGCAAACTCCACTCTTCAAATATCTATTTCAGGTCAAAAGATTGAATTATTCACTGGGAACGATTCGTAAATTCGCTGGATTTTTGACTAAAGTTTCATTAGGATTTGTCCTATCATTTGATTAATTACACCAATCGTTTAGCATCTTTCTGATAAGTGATGGCGATTATATGAGGTTAGCAATGCCTTCTGGAAATCAGGACCCCCGCCGGGACCCTGAATTAAAACGCAAAGCCTGGCTTGCGGTATTTCTTGGTTCTGCGCTCTTTTGGGTGGTTGTCGCACTGCTGATTTGGAAAGTGTGGGGATAACTATGGTCGTTCAGGAGCAACATCAGGAACCGTCACCATTATGTCAGCAGAATGACAATGCAACGGAAACGAAACGGGACTGTTCCGTCGTTATACCCCATAGCTGGAAACTAACACCGCAACAGCAAGCCTTTATAGAGATGTTTGCTGAAGATGATCAGCAGAAACAATAATTATCATCATTCTTGTTCCCCAATATATTAATGAATATAACGGCTTTTATTACACCACAGCAATAACAGGTTGAGTTATCTCAACATAAAGTAATAACTGTTAAGGGTGTAGCCTATGATCACTACAAATACGAAATACTGGTCCTGGATGGGCGCATTTTCTCTGTCGATGCTCTTCTGGGCTGAACTCCTCTGGATCGTTACTCACTGATCCCTGACCCCGCTGCGGCGGGGTTTTCTTTTGCTTTGCCACACGTTTTCTCCTCTTTTATCAATTTGGGTTGTTATCAAATCGTTACGCGATGTTTGTGTTATCTTTAATATTCACCCTGAAGAGAATCAGGGCATCGCAACCCTGTTATTAAGGAGGAGCTATGTCGTCAACCCTACGAGAAGCCAGTAAGGACACGTTGCAGGCCAAAGATAAAACTTACCACTACTACAGCCTGCCGCTTGCTGCCAAATCACTGGGCGATATCACCCGTCTGCCTAAGTCGCTCAAAGTTCTGCTCGAAAACCTGCTGCGCTGGCAGGATGGCAATTCGGTCACCGAAGACGATATTCATGCGCTGGCGGGATGGCTGAAAAATGCCCACGCCGACCGCGAAATTGCCTACCGTCCAGCCAGAGTGTTGATGCAGGATTTTACCGGCGTACCTGCTGTTGTTGATCTTGCGGCGATGCGGGAAGCAGTAAAACGTCTCGGTGGCGATACCGCGAAGGTGAATCCGCTCTCACCAGTCGATCTGGTGATTGACCACTCGGTTACCGTCGATCGCTTTGGCGATGATGAGGCATTTGAGGAAAACGTACGCCTGGAAATGGAGCGCAACCACGAGCGTTATGTATTTCTGAAATGGGGGCAGCAGGCGTTCAGTCGTTTTAGCGTTGTGCCACCAGGCACTGGGATTTGCCACCAGGTGAACCTCGAATATCTCGGCAAAGCGGTGTGGAGTGAATTGCAGGAGGGGGAGTGGATTGCTTATCCGGATACGCTCGTTGGCACCGACTCGCACACGACCATGATCAACGGTCTTGGTGTGTTAGGCTGGGGCGTTGGTGGAATTGAAGCGGAAGCGGCGATGTTAGGTCAGCCAGTTTCCATGCTTATTCCTGATGTGGTGGGCTTTAAACTCACCGGTAAACTGCGTCAAGGCATTACCGCCACCGACCTGGTGCTGACCGTTACTCAGATGCTACGTAAACATGGCGTAGTAGGTAAATTCGTCGAATTTTACGGTGATGGTCTGGATTCACTGCCACTGGCGGATCGTGCAACCATTGCCAATATGTCGCCGGAATATGGTGCGACCTGTGGCTTCTTCCCAATCGATGCTGTCACTCTCGATTACATGCGGTTAAGCGGCCGTAGTGAAGACCAGGTTGAACTGGTTGAGAAATATGCTAAAGCGCAGGGGATGTGGCGGAACGCAGGTGATGAACCGGTCTTTACCAGTACGCTTGAATTGAATATGGACGACGTAGTCGCTAGTCTTGCCGGTCCAAAGCGTCCACAAGATCGTGTTGCGCTGCCTGATGTGCCAAAAGCTTTTGCCGCCAGTAACGAACTGGAAGTCAACGCCACGCATAAAGATCGCCAGCCGGTCGATTATGTTATGAACGGGCATCAGTATCAGTTGCCTGATGGTGCGGTGGTTATTGCCGCGATAACGTCGTGTACCAACACCTCTAACCCCAGCGTGCTGATGGCGGCCGGATTACTGGCGAAAAAAGCCGTCACCTTGGGGCTGAAACGACAACCGTGGGTCAAAGCGTCACTCGCGCCTGGCTCGAAAGTGGTTTCTGACTATCTGGCAAAAGCCAAACTGACGCCGTATCTTGATGAACTGGGCTTTAACCTTGTGGGCTATGGTTGTACCACCTGTATTGGTAACTCTGGTCCGTTGCCCGATCCTATCGAAACCGCGATCAAAAAGGGCGATTTAACCGTTGGCGCGGTACTGTCTGGCAACCGTAACTTTGAAGGACGTATTCATCCGCTGGTTAAAACCAACTGGTTGGCTTCGCCGCCGCTGGTGGTTGCCTATGCACTGGCGGGCAATATGAATATCAACCTGGCTTCCGAACCTCTGGGCCACGATCGTAAAGGCGATCCGGTATATCTGAAAGATATCTGGCCATCGACTCAAGAGATTGCTCGCGCTGTTGCGCAAGTCTCCACTGAAATGTTCCGTAAGGAGTACGCGGAAGTTTTCGAAGGGACTGCGGAGTGGAAGGAGATTAAGGTTGTACGATCAGATACCTACGGATGGCAGGATGATTCGACCTACATTCGCTTATCGCCTTTCTTTGATGAAATGCAGGCAACCCCTGCGCCAGTGGAAGATATTCACGGTGCGCGAATTCTGGCAATGCTGGGTGATTCGGTTACCACTGACCATATCTCTCCGGCAGGCAGCATTAAGCCTGATAGTCCCGCGGGTCGATATCTACAAGGTCGTGGTGTTGAGCGTAAAGATTTTAACTCCTACGGTTCGCGTCGTGGTAACCATGAAGTGATGATGCGTGGCACGTTCGCCAATATTCGCATTCGTAACGAAATGGTGCCTGGTGTTGAAGGGGGGATGACGCGCCATCTACCAGGCAATGATGTTATCTCTATTTATGATGCGGCGATGCGCTATCAGCAAGAGAATACACCGCTGGCGGTAATTGCCGGGAAAGAATATGGGTCAGGTTCGAGTCGAGACTGGGCGGCAAAAGGCCCGCGTCTGCTCGGTATTCGCGTGGTGATTGCAGAATCGTTTGAACGTATTCATCGTTCGAATTTAATCGGCATGGGTATTTTGCCGCTGGAGTTCCCGCAAGGGGTGACGCGTAAATCGTTAGGGCTGACGGGGGAAGAGAAGATTGATATTGCCGATCTGCAAAATCTGCAACCTGGCGCTACGGTTTCTGTGACAGTAACGCGAGCTGATGGTGTGCAGGACGTTGTGCCGTGCCGTTGTCGCATCGACACTGCAACAGAATTAACCTATTACCAGAACGACGGTATTTTGCATTATGTCATTCGTAATATGTTGAAGTAATTCAACTTTAGTTGCCGGATGTGGATCATCCGGCAAATATATTAAGTCTGTAGCGATAAGGGTTATTTGTTGAACAAATGGCCCATTTTCTCGGCTTTAGTATCGAGATAGTGTTCATTATTTGGGTTACGGCCAACAATCAACGGCACGCGTTCAACAATGTTGATACCCGCTTCGGTCAGAATTTCGACTTTTTTCGGGTTGTTGGTTAACAGACGGACTTCATTAACGCCCAGTAACTTGAACATGTCGGCGCAGAGGGTGAAATCACGTTCATCAGCGGCGAAACCTAACTGATGATTGGCCTCTACAGTATCGTAACCTTGATCCTGTAACGCATAAGCACGGATTTTATTCAACAAACCGATGTTACGTCCTTCCTGACGGTGGTACAGCAAAATACCACGGCCTTCTTCGGCAATATGCGTCAGTGCCGCTTCAAGCTGGAAGCCGCAATCGCAGCGCAAGCTGAACAGGGCATCACCGGTCAGACACTCAGAATGGACGCGTGCCAGGACAGGAGTATGTCCTGAAATGTCGCCATAAACTAACGCGACATGATCGTGTCCGGTTGCCAGTTCTTCAAATCCCACCATCAGGAAATCGCCCCATGGGGTTGGCAGTTTGGCTTCTGCCACACGTTTAAGCTGCATGAAATTCTCCAGATAATGCTGGTTCTGTATTGGCTTATTTTGCCATAACGCGAAGGGGTTCTCCTAATCACGACGCGCCAATCGTTCACTGAATGGCACAAATCTGTCAATTTTTACTGGAGCAGGCATTTTCAGTTATGATTGTGGGAATTATAAAAAGGAGAGGCCATGCGTTCGATTGCCAGACGTACCGCAGTGGGAGCTGCACTATTACTTGTAATGCCGGTAGCTGTATGGATTTCTGGCTGGCGTTGGCAACCAGGAGATCAAAGTTGGCTGTTAAAAGCGGCCTTTTGGATCACTGAAACCGTTACTCAGCCCTGGGGCGTCATTACACATCTGATTTTATTCGCTTGGTTTCTCTGGTGTCTGCGTTTTCGCCTCAAAGCCGCAATTATGCTGTTTACCATTCTGGCTGCGGCGATCCTCATTGGACAAGGCGTGAAATCCTGGATAAAAGATAAAGTTCAGGAGCCGCGCCCCTTTGTGATATGGCTGGAAAAAACACATCATATTCCGGTTGAGGAGTTCTACACTTTAAAACGTGCGGAACGCGGAAGTTTAGTGAAAGAACAGTTGGCTGCAGAAAATAATATACCGGGCTATTTACGCTCTCACTGGCAGAAAGAGACGGGTTTTGCCTTTCCTTCCGGTCACACGATGTTTGCTGCCAGTTGGGCGCTGCTGGCCGTTGGGTTACTGTGGCCGCGTCGGCGAACGTTCACCATTGCACTCTTGCTGGTTTGGGCCACGGGAGTCATGGGAAGCCGCCTACTGCTCGGGATGCATTGGCCGCGTGATTTGGTGGTGGCTACATTGATTTCGTGGGCGCTGGTGGCGGTGGCAACCTGGCTTGCACAACGAATTTGTGGGCCATTAACACCACCTCCGGAAGAAAATCGTGAGATAGCGCAACGAGAAGAAGAAAGTTAACGCTGGTTGATTTTCTGATTTTCGCCCTTAAATCACCAACAATGCACGTAGTTGCCATTTCGCAGTCGGCGTGAAAATGGTACTTTAAAGGGCTATTGCGGTAAGTTGACCATAATTTATGCGCTCTAACCACATAACGGGAAGTAATGTGAAATATTTACTCATTTTCTTATTGGTGTTGGCGATTTTCGTGATTTCGGTCACGTTAGGTGCGCAGAACGATCAACAGGTGACGTTTAACTATCTGTTAGCGCAAGGGGAGTATCGTATCTCTACTTTGCTGGCGGTATTGTTTGCTGCGGGTTTTGCTATCGGTTGGTTAATTTGCGGACTGTTCTGGCTGCGAGTTCGTGTTTCTCTGGCGCGTGCTGAACGTAAAATAAAGCGACTGGAAAACCAGCTTTCACCCGCGACTGATGTGGCGGTAGCGCCGCATGCGTCAGTGGCGAAGGAATAACCTTCTATGCTGGAGTTGTTGTTTCTGCTTTTGCCTGTAGCCGCTGCCTATGGCTGGTATATGGGCCGCAGAAGTGCGCAACAAAACAAGCAAGATGAAGCCAATCGCCTGTCACGTGATTACGTGGCGGGGGTTAACTTTCTGCTTAGCAATCAACAAGATAAGGCGGTGGACCTGTTCCTCGATATGCTCAAAGAGGACACCGGCACCGTTGAAGCCCACCTTACGCTCGGAAACTTGTTCCGATCCCGTGGCGAAGTCGATCGCGCAATTCGCATCCACCAAACCTTAATGGAAAGCGCCTCGCTGACCTATGAACAGCGCCTGTTGGCAATTCAGCAACTGGGTCGTGATTACATGGCTGCCGGATTGTACGATCGTGCGGAAGATATGTTTAATCAATTGACTGATGAAACTGACTTCCGTGTTGGCGCTTTGCAACAACTCCTGCAAATCTACCAGGCCACCAGTGAATGGCAAAAGGCGATCGATGTCGCCGAACGTTTGGTTAAACTGGGTAAAGATAAACAGCGGGTCGAAATAGCTCATTTCTATTGTGAATTAGCTCTTCAATACATTGCCAGCGAAGATCTCGATCGTGCCATGACGTTGCTGAAAAAAGGGGCGGCGGCCGACAAAAACAGCGCGCGCGTATCCATCATGATGGGGCGTGTGTTTATGGCCAAAGGCGAGTATGGCAAAGCGGTCGAAAGCCTGCAACGCGTTATTTCTCAGGACAGAGAACTGGTCAGCGAAACGTTGGAAATGCTGCAAACCTGCTATCAGCAGTTGGGTAAAACTGACGAATGGGCAGAGTTTCTCCAGCGAGCGGTGGAAGAAAATACGGGTGCTGATGCTGAACTGATGCTTGCTGACATCATTGAATCGCGTGACGGGAGCGATGCAGCTCAGGTTTACATTACGCGGCAGTTGCAACGTCATCCAACCATGCGCGTGTTCCACAAATTGATGGATTACCACCTCAATGAAGCGGAAGAAGGGCGTGCAAAAGAGAGCCTGATGGTGCTGCGCGATATGGTTGGTGAGAAGGTACGCAGTAAGCCGCGTTATCGCTGCCAGAAGTGTGGTTTTACCGCTTATACCCTTTACTGGCATTGTCCGTCCTGTCGGGCCTGGTCGACCATTAAACCAATTCGTGGTCTGGACGGTCTGTAGTTTTTAAAAAAAATCAACTTTAGTTACAACATACTAATGGTTGTTATCAACAAATGTGCTTCGGTAACGCCTGCATGAAAAAGCCTGACAGGGGAGAAATCGCAACTGTTAATTTTTTATTTCCACGGGTAGAATGCACGCCGTTTACCTTTTTCGCGCCACTTCCGGTGCCCATCATCAAGAAGGTCTGGTCATGACGTTAACTGCTTCATCTTCTTCCCGCGCTGTTACGTGTTCTCCCGTCGTTGTTGCCCTTGATTATAATAATCGTGATGCTGCGCTGGCATTTGTCGACAAAATCGACCCACGCGATTGTCGTCTGAAAGTTGGCAAAGAGATGTTTACGCTGTTTGGGCCACAGTTTGTCCGTGAACTGCAAGAGCGTGGTTTTGATATCTTCCTTGACCTGAAATTTCACGACATTCCCAACACAGCAGCGCACGCCGTGGCCGCAGCGGCTGACTTAGGTGTGTGGATGGTGAATGTTCATGCCTCTGGCGGGGCGCGTATGATGACCGCTGCTCGTGAGGCGCTGGTTCCGTTTGGCAAAGACGCGCCGTTGTTAATAGCGGTAACTGTGCTGACTAGCATGGAATCAAGCGATCTGGCGGATCTCGGCGTGACACTGTCACCAGCGGATTATGCAGAGCGTCTGGCGGCGCTGACACAAAAATGTGGTCTTGATGGCGTGGTGTGTTCTGCCCAGGAAGCCGTTCGTTTTAAACAAGCGTTTGGTCAGGACTTCAAACTGGTTACGCCGGGTATTCGTCCTCAGGGGAGTGATGCTGGAGACCAGCGCCGCATTATGACGCCAGAACAGGCGCTGGCAGCTGGGGTTGATTATATGGTGATTGGTCGCCCGGTGACGCAATCTGCAGATCCAGCGCAAACGCTGAAAGCGATCAACGCCTCGTTACAGCGGAGTGCATAATGAGTGATTCCAACAGCCGTCTGGTCTATTCAACGGAGACTGGACGTATCGATGAACCGAAAGTAGCCCCTGTACGCCCTAAAGGTGATGGCGTTGTGCGTATTCAACGTCAAACCAGCGGCCGTAAAGGTAAGGGTGTTTGCCTGATTACTGGTGTTGATCTCGATGAAGCTGAACTGATAAAGCTAGCGGCAGAACTGAAGAAAAAATGCGGCTGCGGAGGGGCAGTAAAAGAGGGAGTTATCGAAATTCAGGGTGATAAGCGTGATTTATTAAAATCAATGCTTGAAGCGAAAGGCATGAAGGTAAAACTCGCAGGCGGTTAACAAAAAAAGCCACGAAAATATTCCGTGGCTTTCGTTTATTTTACTGTGTGTATTATTCAGTTATTTCGTACTGAACAGAGTTAAGCGTATTATAATTGCGAGTCGCTAATCGACATTTATTTACGATTATTTACCGACCTGGTGACCGATAATACCACCGACTGCTGCACCGCCTAACGTACCCAGCGTGCTGCCATCAGTCAGTACTGCGCCACCTAAAGCACCTGCACCCGCACCGATTGCGGTATTACGATCTCGTTTAGACCAGTTAGAACAGGCACTCAGAGACATAGCCAGCGTAATCGCCAGAACAGCCGCGGTCATTTTTTTGCTCGTTACAAACATAATACTCTCTCCTGAATTTATGATTCACGGAAGTAAGCTCTCTTTAACTATAATAGTTAAGACGCTTTCTGAAAAAGTTATTTTCCGTGAAATCCTCTCGCGCAGGGTTATATCACGCAGGTGACAGTCACTTCCTGTTATATCGCTAATGTTAAGTTTACAACTTTGAAGTTTTAAGGACAGGTAAATAGTCTTAATTAACAGCCAGGAATCATCTTAGAGCGGATGATTTGCGAAAGTGCAAATCATCCGTAGAGGAGGGGAAATTAATTGTCGACGACGTGAACTGTCAGTCTATTATGCTCAAGATGCAACAGGTGGCTGGCAGGTATCTTCGAGTCGGTAATGACCCGTTTGATTTTCTCAACAGGGCCGATGGAGTAAGAATGTACGGCACCAAATTTTGAGCTGTCCGTCAGAACTATTGCTTCGCACTCTTTTTCCAGCACTGCATTGACTACGTCGGTACGCATCATGTCGCGTCCAGTAAATCCAGTTTCAGGTTGCCAGCCATCAATACCAATAAATGCCTTACTGAAATGAACCTGCTGGATACACTGACGTGTCAGAGGGCCAACCATGCTTTCGCTTTTCTTCTGGTACACGCCACCAAGTAAAATGACTTCACAGGGGGCGTCTTTCAACAAATGCGCAATGTAGCTGCTAACCGTAATGATGGTAACATCTTTCTTCTGTTCGCCTAACGTGCGAGCCAGAAGGGCATTGCTGCTGCCATTTTCAATAAAGATAGTTTCACCTGACTGAACCAGAGCAGCCGCAAACTCGGCAAGTTCACGCTTCAGCGTATAATTACTCATCATCCTGGTTTCAACATCATCGCTATCAAGCGAAACTGCAAAACCATGCGCGCGGCGCAGATAACTCAGTTTTTCGAGGGTGTTGAGATCCTGGCGAATAGTAACTTCAGAAACACCAGTGGCTTTTGCCAGTTCGGTTACGCTAACCTGACCCTGGTCAATGACCATCTGTAGAATTGTTTGTTGTCGGGAATTCATCGCTGTAATTCTTATAACGTTATAATATTCAATAAAAAAGCTGACGCGCCTGGCATCCTTTTCTGCTAAATGGAAAGCCTGAAAGCACGACTGTTAAATCTCCCACGGTGCCTTCGGGATGTCTGGCGTAGATGCAGCAACCTGGCGCAAGAGTTCTGCTTTTAGTATCTCGAGATTATGGATCGCAGAGTGGTGATCGCCCGCCACAAGGATATCTAACACAATATCAATACGTTCGGCAACGCGCTGGGCATCAAATTCAGACATGAGGGCATCCTTATGGCAAATAAAGGCAAAAATGAATAATGCAAAAATTGCCACTAAAAGAGAAGCGTATAGTGGCAAAGGCCAATTTTCATTCGAGAAAATGATGTGTGATAAGATTATATATTGCTAATTATATACATTCGTCTCTTTATAAGCGTTTCAGGTAACGTTTAAACCAACGTTCAAAGGCCACGGCAGGCATTGGTTTGGCAAACAAAAATCCTTGCCTCTCATTGATGCCGTTTTTGGTTAAAAAGGCATCTTCTTTTGTGCTTTCCACGCCTTCGGCGATGACTTGCAGATTCAATGCCTGGGCGACGGCGACAATCGCGCGCACTAATGACTGCGAGACAGGTTGTTTGTGAATATTACGGACAAAAGCCTGGTCAAGTTTAATCGCATCAATGGGAAAGCGGGCCAGTTGCGAAAGCGAAGAGTAGCCGGTGCCAAAATCATCCAAATGCACTTGCGCGCCTAACTGACTAAATTGCTGAATGACGGAGAGGGCGAGTTCATCATTTTCTATCAGACAGCTTTCAGTTAACTCGATATCAATAGGGCAGTATTCAAAATTCAGTTCTTGAAGTACCTGCTTCAGATCGGTAAAAAGAGTTTGATCGGCAAACTGGCGAGCAGAGATGTTCACCGCTACCCGCAGATTAATGCCTTTATCACGCCATTTCGCCACCTGACGCACCACATCGAGAATCACCCAACGTCCTAATGGAACAATTAGCCCAGACTCTTCTGCATAGGAAATAAAGTCTAACGGGGGAATGAGTCCGCGTTCAGGCGACTGCCAGCGCACCAACGCTTCCAGGCTTCGAACTTCACCGCGCCAGGTGATTTTCGGTTGATAATGAATAACTAACTGATCGTTTTCCAGCGCTTTACGCAGGTTGGTATCAAGCCAAAGATATTCGAAAACACGTTGGTTCATTTCTGGCGAAAAAACACAGAACTGTCCGCGCCCACCTTCTTTTGCGGTGTACATTGCGGTGTCGGCATGGCGAATAATGGCTGCGCTGTCCATACCATGTTGTGGCGAAAGTGAAATACCGACGGAACAGCCAGTATAGACTTCAATTAAACCAATGCGGAAGGGTTGGCGAAGCCGGGTTAAAATACGCGATGCCATCGCTTCCAGTGCGCTTTGTGATGTATTGGGTGCCAGCACCAGAAACTCATCCCCGCCAGGACGCGCCAGCACCTGATCCTGTTCAAGGCAGCTTAAAATGGCCAGTGACACCTCACGTAACAACTGGTCGCCAAATAAATGCCCGTAAGCGTCGTTTACCTTTTTAAAATTGTCTAAATCAAGATATACAACACCAACCTTACAGTCGTTAGCTTGATCAATGGCATGATCGATTAACGCCTGCATGGCGTTACGATTCGGTAGTCCAGTGATGCTGTCGGTATTTGCCAGTATGCGAAGTCGTTCCTGGGCGCGACGCTCTTCGGTAATATCGGTGCCGGAACAGATTAAATAGATCTCATTTTTGCCGCTACCGCTGTGCACAAATTTGTTGCGAAACAGAAATAGCCGTTGACCGTTGCGCGTTGGTATCCAGAGCTCAATTTCATAAGCATTACCACTGCGAAAAAAGCCGCGGTTATTGCGGCTGGATGCCGCAGCTTCACGACGACTCATAAACAGCTTAAATACGCTCTGCCCAATGACATCGTGCTCTTTGAAACCTGTGTATTCTTCACATAATCGGTTAAACCGTTGGATATTTCCCCGGCTGTCAAGAATGACTATCGCGGAATGAGCTTCAGACACTACCTGTTCAGCAAAAGAAAGCCCATGCGATAAATCGCGGGCTACTGCAAGTGTGTCATGCCATGCAGACGCGTTGCCGCCCCATTCGCGCTTATTGATTTTTCGTCCAACCAGATGCACAGAAAGATCGCTCTCATTGACGGTCAGACTCATCATCAAGCTGGAAGTGATGACCGTCATTTCCCTGATGCGAGCAGCCTGTTCGGCAGATAACTGCAAAGTACGTTCAGGTTCTGTGGTTTCGGTGGTGGAAAAGCGCAAAACATCGCTGCTTTCCGATAAACGCCAGTATGGATTGTGCGATCCGAGAAAGTTGTACAACGTTGTGGACTCCCTAACTGTTTTCATGAAGCGTGTCTTCCGGTTAACAGCGGAGTTCGCGATTAAAAGAAAGGTCCAACATGAATTACATAAAATTAGCGACGGCTAAACGTATTGTTTTATTTATATATTTATTTGTAATCCAGTTTTGGAAAAACGCCAGTTTACAAACGAAAGTCTGTGAAAAAAATCTGGGGGGATAAAAACGAATGCGGAGACGAGTAAAGTAAACGGCCCATCCGTAATGAATGGGCCGCAAAAGAATATTACGCTACCGGACGAGCAATAATGCTGCGAGTTTCCATACGAACTTCGGCAATAGTGACGTCGATAACATCGGTTACCTTGTAAACCGTTTCACCTTTAATTTGCACGGTGCCATTTTCCTGACTGCAAACCAGTTCGTCGCGTACGGCGTGTAAGAATGGCGCAGGAATAAAAGCGATAGCGCCATTATCAACCAGACGCACACGCATGCCGCCACGGCTGATATCGACAATTTCCGCCGCAAAACGGGTGTCGGTCCCGGCTTTGTCTTTCAGGAAACGGGCGTATAACCAATCACCGACATCACGTTCCGCCATCCGGTTGAGACGACGACGCTCGGCCATTTGAACGGTGATCTCATCCTGCGGACGCGTCGCCGTTTCGCCTTTGATGACCGCTTTCAGCAGACGATGGTTGATCATGTCGCCATACTTACGGATTGGTGAGGTCCAGGTGGCATACGCTTCCAGACCGAGGCCAAAGTGAGGGCCTGGCTCAGTGCTGATTTCGGCAAAGGACTGGAAACGACGAATACGGCTGTCGAGGAAACCGGTTGGTTGCGCATCCAGTTCGCGACGCAGCTTGCAGAAACCATCCAGCGTGAGCACTTCTTCAGCATCGACATGCAGACCGTGCGTTTTTAGCAATGCTGCCAGCGCTTCAGCATTTGCCGGATCAAAGCCCATATGCACGTTATAGATACCAAAACCGAGCTTATCGCGCAGTACGCGGGCAGCACAAATGTTAGCAGCAATCATCGCTTCTTCGACGATACGGTTGGCAATACGACGAGGCTCGGCGACGATATCCAGCACTTCACCTTTTTCACCGAGAATAAAACGGTAATCCGGGCGATCTTTAAACACCAGTGCATGGTTATGGCGCCACTCGCCGCGACGCTGGCAAATTTGCGCCAGAAGGCGAATTTGTTCGGCAATGGCCTCATTTTCTGGCTGCCAGTCGCCGGTGTTTTCCAGCCAGTCGGAAACCTGGTCATAAACCAGTTTCGCTTTGGACTCGATAGTCGCGGCAAAGAACTCGATATTGTCTTCAATGGTGCCATCTGCGCAGAGCGTCATCCGACACGCCATTACCGGGCGAATTTCATTGGCGCGTAGGGAGCAGAGATCGTCGGAAAGCTCACGCGGCAGCATTGGGATGTTGAAACCTGGCAGATAGTTGGTGAATGCACGAACTTTTGCCGCTTTGTCCAGTTTGCTACCTTCTGCAATCCACGCGGTTGGATCGGCAATCGCCACGATCAGTTGCAGTTTGTCATCCGGGAGCGCCTTCGCGAAGAGGGCGTCATCCATATCTTCCGTGCTGGCGCTATCGATGGTGACAAAATCCAGTGCAGTCAGATCTTCGCGCACCAGACCTTCGTCGAGCATTTCAGTAGCAACGCCGTTCGGCGCTTCTTTTTCCAGGTTATGACGCGCCAGAGTTACCCACCACGGCACGAAGTGATCGTCGCCAAAAGTGATGTACTGCGTGAGTTCTGCATAGAAAGAACGATCGCCTTTCAATGGATGACGGCGCATTTCGGCAACTGCCCAGTCGCCTTCTTTAAATTCATGTGTCAGGCCACGGGCTGCGCGGCAAGGAATGGCATCTTTCAATAATGGATGATCAGGGACAATGGCCAGACGGTCATTCTTGCCCTGAACTTTACCCACGAAGCGGGTTAGAAAAGGTTCAACCAGTTCTTCTGGTTCGGCAGATTCACGATCTTTTTCGCTGTGGATGACTGCGATAATTCTGTCGCCATGCATAACTTTTTTCATTTGCGGCGGCGGAATGAAATAACTTTTTTGTGCATCGACTTCCAGGAAGCCAAAGCCTTTTTCAGTGGCTTTTACCACCCCTTCAGCGCGGGGCGTCTGGGAATGCAGTTGCTGTTTAAGCTGCGCTAGCAGCGGGTTGTCCTGAAACATAATTGTCTATTTTGGTGGCCATTAGAGCGGCTGACAGTTTTACGCGATTCTGTCTGACGCAGCAAGGTTAATATGTTTCACCCAACGCGATTTTTAAGCGATTGATCCAGCCACAAAGCCCGCTCCATACCAACAAATTAATAACCTGTGTTGATGATATTTCGTGTTCGAGTAATGGGCTGAACTGGGCGGCGCTAAAGCGATCGGGTGCTCGGGTCAGCCATTGTATCGCCTGAACGGTAGCGCGCTCAACACAATGGCTATCAGCCCACCGATTAATTTCATTTTCGCCCTGACGTAGAATGAGGATTGCTTCTTTATATTCTGCTGTTGAATATGTTTGGCTAGCGAAGCAAGCGGCACTGCCATTAATCCGCGCGGTTAACAACGTCGCAAGTTGATGGTTGGTTTTGGCGCTAACCAATGTGCTGGCGAATAGCTCCTCAAGGCGTGAAAGTAGAGCTGGGTGAAGATTGAGTATTTCGGTCAGTTGGCTGAGTTCAACCGACGAACTATTCACCGCATCTTCACATGATTTTTCTACGGCGTAGCAGGTACGCCAGCGAGTTGATTCATTCGCAAACAGTGATGCATCGGCGTAGTTTTGCATCTCCAGACCGGGTAGCCAACGAACTGGTTGCTCAAGATAAGCCTGCAATGAGGCAATCACTCGCGCCTGAAAACCGACAAAGCCAATAATTTGGGTAATGAACACACAGTCCCAGGCGGTAAGGCCGACATCTTTAAGATGCTCACGGGATCGACCGTCGATAATAGATGGAGAGAAGGCCAGTTGGCGGGCATATTGTGTGATTTGCGCCAGCCGATGATTACTTTCCCTGGAGGAATCCGGTCCGGGAAGTGGTGTCAGGCGCGCGGAATAGTAGTTGCACAACCGCTGGACGCCGCAGACCTGAGCAACAGTCAGGGCAGTCGACAGGCGTTCATAAGCGGTGAATGTCTGCAAGCGGGTCACGGCCAGCTGATCCGGGAACAATGTTCCAGCGAGTGCACGTGCGGGTGCCAGCCATGACTGAAAGGGGGCCAGCGTTTGTTCCTCAAGAATCACGTCGAGCAAAAAAGGGTCGTTGACCTTTGCGGCTTCGGGTACAAGTGGCAGAACGTTATGCTCTGAAGTGCTGGATTGGATTTCATGATACCAATGGCTTTTTCCTGAACTGTGGCGTTGTTCCATGGGCGCTCCTTGGTCATAACGGAAATCGTTATCCTGACGCAAGGCGGGAAGGGGAGAAAGACGGATCGGCGATAACAAATATCAGAAAGGTATAACAGAGAAAACGGGCGGCAGAACGCCGCCCATCTTGACCAACAGAACGATTATTTCAGTTCCAGTTCGTTCATTGCAGCGATGCTGAAACCGCCGTCAACGTGGACCACTTCACCGGAGATACCGGCAGAGAGATCGGAGCACAGGAACGCTGCGGAGTTACCCACATCTTCGATGGTAACGGTACGACGAATCGGCGTAACGGCTTCGCAGTGCGCCAGCATTTTACGGAAGTCTTTGATGCCGGAAGCGGCCAGCGTACGGATCGGACCTGCGGAAATGGCGTTAACACGCACACCTTCCGGCCCCATTGCGTTGGCCATATAGCGCACGTTAGCTTCCAGAGACGCTTTTGCCAGACCCATAACGTTGTAGTTCGGGATAGCGCGCTCAGCGCCCAGATAGGAAAGGGTCAGCAGAGCAGAGCCCGGATTCAGCATGGAGCGGCAAGCTTTTGCCATTGCAACGAAGCTGTAGGAGCTAATGTCGTGGGCAATTTTGAAGCCTTCACGAGTTACGGCGTTAACATAGTCGCCATCCAGCTGATCGCCAGGTGCAAAACCAATAGAGTGTACGAAACCGTCAAATTTCGGCCAAACTTTACCCAGTTCAGCGAACATGGTGTCGATGCTGGCATCTTCGGCAACATCGCACTGCAGAACGATGTCAGAACCTAATTGAGCGGCAAATTCTTCTACGCGGCCTTTCAGTTTGTCGTTCTGGTAGGTGAATGCCAGTTCAGCTCCTTCGCGGTGCATCGCCTGAGCGATACCGTAGGCGATGGACAGTTTGCTGGCAACACCGGTTACCAGAATGCGCTTACCGGAAAGAAAACCCATAGCTTTAATCCTTATTGTTGATGCTTGTTGTGCCTGAAAATCAGGCGATTCGTCGTTTTAGTAAACAGTACGAACAGATAAACGGTTATTATAATCAACCTGGCTGTGGGTGGCTATAGTTGCGCTTTCTGTACCGGAGAGAATCAGCAGTCCAGAGCATTTTGCGACGCCTGCAAGGGGCAGGTTGTGGAAATATCTTATAGCGTCTGGCTTTAAAACTATTCGTATTACTTCCGGTAAGTTTGATGATAAAACAGACGCGGATTTATCAGGTCCGGCGTTTGTTGTGTCATCGGCGATTAATACTCTGGCGCCAATCAGTCGCTGTCTTATCTCTGACAAATAGCCCCCAAATTAATATTGTCAACTATCTTCACAGAATCTCCACAATCTCTTCATTATCAGAATATACACCATGAATAAGATAAAAATACTTTCCCTCACTTTGGAGAAATGTATAATTGGCAAAAATGAGAATGATCGTTCTCACTAAGTGGAAGGACAGGAGACAGAAATGACCAGCAAGCTGGAGATACGTCACAAACAGCGTCAGGATGAAATCATCAACGCCGCCCGTCGGTGTTTTCGTCGCTGCGGTTTTCACGCCGCCAGTATGTCGCAAATTGCCAGCGAAGCTCAGCTTAGCGTGGGTCAGATATATCGTTACTTCGCCAATAAAGACGCCATTATTGAAGAGATGGTTCGCCGTATCATCGACTTTCGTATTGCCCAGATGGACATTGACGCGCGTACCGATCACTTCCCGGAAGTTCTTGCTTTGCGGAAATCCTTAAATGAGGACGACGACGCGTTGATGCTGGAAGTGGCTGCAGAAGCCACACGCAACCCACGGGTGATGGCGATGCTCGAGGAAGCTGACGCCAGAATGTTCGCTAACGGTTGTGCACATATGAAAAGAATGCATCCCCATCTTAGCGATGAGCACATTCGTTGCTGCGTTGAAGTGCTTGCCACCATGATGGAAGGTACGGTTTATCGTCGCTTGACACCGCAAAAAAGCGATCCCCAACGTCTGCAAAAAATATATCAGGACATTGTTAGTATGTTGATAAATTAATAAGAAAAGAATTAACCGATAGTGGGGGATATTAATCCCCCTTATTTCATTGCGAAATTCATTTCGCGATGCGGGTTCGTTATATCTGAATATCCTTGGCATATCCTCATTAATTTTAATGAGGAGGGTATTGTTCACCCTGGAGAAAATAATGAAGTATATGGCAACGTCTGTAGTGGCAATGCTACTCTTATCTGGTTGTGATAATACGCAAAATAACAATTCATCCCCGTCGGAAACTGAAGTGGGCGTTGTTACGCTCAAATCTCAACCGGTTTCGGTAGTCAGTGAATTAACCGGGCGCACCAGTGCGGCACTCAGTGCTGAAGTACGTCCGCAGGTTGGGGGAATTATCCAGAAACGCCTATTTACTGAAGGCGATTTGGTTAAGGCCGGACAACCACTGTACCAAATTGATGCGGCCAGTTATCGGGCGGCATGGAATGAAGCCCGGGCAGCATTACAACAGGCACAGGCACTGGTAAAAGCCGATTGCCAGAAAGCGCAGCGTTATGCCCGACTGGTGAAAGATAACGGTGTCTCACAACAGGATGCTGATGATGCTCAGTCTACCTGCGCACAAGATAAAGCCAGTGTTGAAGCGAAAAAAGCCGCACTGGAAACCGCGCGCATTAATCTTGACTGGACCACGGTAACCGCGCCGATTTCGGGGCGTATTGGCATTTCGTCGGTGACCCCTGGCGCACTGGTGACCGCGTCGCAGGATACGGCGTTAACGACCATTCGTGGTCTGGATACAATGTATGTCGACCTCACTCGCTCCAGTGTCGATTTATTACGTCTGCGCAAACAGTCACTGGCGACCAACAGTGACACCATGAGCGTCTCACTTATTCTGGAAGATGGCACAACCTACAGCGAAAAAGGGCGTCTGGAACTCACCGAAGTCGCTGTGGATGAGTCTACCGGCTCGGTGACATTACGGGCGATTTTCCCCAATCCACAACAACAGTTATTACCAGGCATGTTTGTTCGCGCTCGTGTCGATGAAGGCGTGATGGAAGACGCTATTCTCGCGCCTCAACAGGGCGTCACGCGCGATGCTAAAGGCAATGCAACTGCGCTGGTGGTGAATAAAGACAATAAAGTAGAGCAGCGAACGCTCGAAACGGGAGAAACGTATGGTGATAAATGGCTGGTGCTGAACGGCCTGCATGACGGCGACCGACTGATTGTTGAAGGTTCCGCCAAAGTAACTTCAGGGCAGACCGTCAAGGCTGTTGAAGTTCAGGCTAATGGAGGCAACGCCTGATGTTTTCGCGCTTTTTTGTTCGCCGTCCGGTCTTTGCCTGGGTTATCGCCATTTTGATTATGTTGGCGGGTATTCTGGCCATTCGCACATTACCCGTCGCGCAATATCCTGACGTTGCGCCGCCGACCATAAAAATTTCAGCCACTTATACCGGTGCTTCAGCCGAAACGCTGGAGAACAGCGTGACCCAGGTTATCGAACAGCAACTCACCGGGCTGGATAATTTGCTCTATTTTAGCTCAACCAGCAGCTCTGATGGTTCGGTCAGTATTAATGTGACCTTTGAACAAGGTACCGATCCCGACACTGCACAGGTTCAGGTGCAGAATAAAATTCAGCAGGCTGAGTCACGCTTACCGAGTGAAGTGCAGCAAACGGGCGTCACAGTGGAAAAATCACAAAGCAACTTTTTGCTGATTGCTGCCGTGTATGACACCACTGACAAAGCCTCCAGTTCGGATATCGCCGACTGGTTGGTCAGTAACGTTCAGGACCCGCTGGCGCGCGTTGAAGGTGTGGGGAGTCTGCAAGTCTTTGGCGCAGAATATGCTATGCGCATCTGGCTTGACCCGGCCAAACTGGCGTCTTACTCGCTGATGCCTTCAGACGTGCAAAGTGCTATCGAAGCGCAAAACGTGCAGGTTACTGCCGGGAAAATTGGGGCATTGCCTTCACCGAATACTCAGCAACTGACGGCGACAGTACGTGCGCAGTCTCGTTTGCAGACGGTGGATCAGTTCAAAAATATTATCGTGAAAAGCCAGTCAGACGGCGCAGTTGTTCGCATAAAAGATGTGGCTCGCGTTGAGATGGGCAGTGAAGATTATACCGCGATCGGCAAACTTAACGGTCACCCGTCTGCCGGGGTTGCTGTAATGCTTTCGCCCGGTGCGAATGCGCTGAATACGGCGACGCTGGTCAAGGATAAGATTGCCGAATTCCAGCGCAATATGCCGCAGGGGTACGCCGTCGCATACCCGAAAGACAGCACTGAATTTATTAAAATCTCCGTAGAGGACGTAATTCAGACGCTGTTTGAAGCCATCGTACTGGTGGTTTGCGTGATGTATTTATTCCTGCAAAACCTGCGCGCCACGCTGATTCCGGCGTTAGCTGTCCCCGTTGTTTTGCTGGGCACATTCGGCGTTCTTGCGTTGTTTGGTTATTCGATTAATACCCTGACGTTGTTTGCGATGGTGCTGGCGATCGGCTTGTTGGTGGACGATGCCATTGTGGTGGTGGAGAACGTCGAACGCATTATGCGTGACGAAGGGTTGCCCGCGCGTGAAGCCACGGAAAAATCAATGGGCGAGATTTCTGGCGCACTGATTGCTATTGCGCTGGTGTTGTCAGCCGTATTCCTGCCGATGGCCTTCTTTGGGGGATCTACGGGAGTAATTTATCGTCAGTTTTCGATAACCATTATCTCCGCAATGCTGCTTTCCGTGGTGGTGGCATTGACCTTGACTCCCGCGCTGTGCGGTTCCGTCCTTCAGCATGTTCCACCGCATAAAAAAGGCTTTTTCGGCGCATTTAACCGCTTTTACCGCCGTACTGAAGATAAATATCAGCGAGGCGTAATTTATGTCCTGCGCCGTGCTGCCCGAACGATGGGTGTTTATGCCGTGCTGGGTGGCGGAATGGCCCTGATGATGTGGAAACTGCCGGGCAGTTTCTTACCCACTGAAGACCAGGGCGAAATCATGGTGCAGTACACGCTGCCAGCTGGGGCGACCGCGGCTCGTACAGCAGAAGTGAATCGCCAGATTGTTGACTGGTTCCTGGTAAACGAAAAAGCAAATACAGATGTCATCTTTACCGTTGATGGTTTCAGTTTTAGCGGCAGCGGACAGAATACCGGGATGGCGTTTGTCTCGTTGAAAAACTGGTCACAACGTAAAGGGGCAGAAAATACCGCCCAGGCTATCGCCTTACGGGCAACCAAAGAGTTGGGCACAATTCGTGATGCCACGGTATTTGCCATGACGCCGCCAGCCGTTGACGGACTGGGGCAAAGCAATGGCTTTACGTTTGAATTAATGGCAAGTGGTGCGACTGACCGTGAAACCTTACTTAAAATGCGTAATCAGTTGATTGAACAGGCTAATCAAAGCCCTGAATTGATTTCTGTGCGCGCCAATGACCTGCCGCAAATGCCGCAATTGCAGGTAGATATCGATAACAATAAAGCCGTATCGCTGGGGTTGAGCTTAAGCGATGTCACCAACACGCTGGCCAGCGCGTGGGGCGGTACTTATGTGAATGACTTTATTGACCGTGGTCGTGTGAAGAAAGTCTACATTCAGGGCGACAGTGAATTTCGTTCCGCGCCGTCAGATTTAGGGAAATGGTTTGTGCGCGGTAGCGATAACGCCATGACGCCGTTCTCTGCTTTTGCCACTACACGTTGGATCTATGGCCCGGAAAAACTGGTTCGCTACAACGGTTCTGCGGCTTATGAAATTCAGGGCGAAAACGCGACTGGCTTTAGTTCCGGCGATGCAATGACAAAAATGGAGGAACTGGCAAACAGTCTTCCTGCGGGAACGACCTGGGCCTGGAGTGGTTTGTCATTGCAGGAGAAACTGGCCAGTGGTCAGGCATTAAGTCTGTACGCAGTCTCTATTCTGGTGGTTTTCCTCTGTCTTGCAGCCCTGTACGAAAGCTGGTCAGTTCCGTTCTCGGTCATTCTGGTGATCCCACTGGGGCTTCTTGGCGCGGCGCTGGCGGCCTGGATGCGTGATTTAAACAACGATGTTTACTTCCAGGTGGCGCTATTAACCACTATCGGCTTGTCGTCGAAAAACGCCATTCTGATTGTTGAATTTGCTGAAGCGGCAGTTGCTGAGGGCCATTCCCTGAGTCGGGCGGCATTACGCGCGGCGCAGACTCGTTTACGCCCAATCATCATGACCTCGCTGGCGTTTATTGCGGGGGTAATGCCGCTGGCGATGGCGACCGGCGCAGGTGCGAACAGCCGTATCGCCATTGGTACGGGCATTATTGGCGGTACGCTGACCGCTACGTTGCTGGCTATTTTCTTTGTTCCTCTGTTTTTTGTACTGGTGAAACGTTTGTTTGCCGGTAAACCGCGCCGTCAGGAGTAAGTTATGTTGCGTCGTTCTCTTATTTTTCTGGTGCTGTTGAGTGCGGGATGTGTCTCGCTCGATCCTCACTACAGCACGCCTGAATCCCCAATCCCGGCGACCTTGCCGGGAGCACAGGGCCAGGGAAAGGCAATCAGCCATGACTGGCAGCAGGTGATCCACGATCCCCGATTGCAGCAGGTGGTGACCATTGCTCTGAACAGTAACCGCGATGTGCAAAAAGCGATAGCTGATATTGACTCCGCACGGGCGCTCTATGGGCAAACTAATGCGTCGTTATTCCCGACGGTGAATGCGGCCTTAAGTTCGACCCGCAGTCGTTCGCTGACGAATGGTACGGGAACCACTGCCGAGGCTGACGGCACGGTGTCCAGTTTTACGTTAGATCTGTTTGGTCGTAATCAGAGTTTATCTCGGGCGGCGCGGGAAACCTGGCTTGCCAGTGAATTTACAGCCCAGAACACTCGTTTAACGCTGATTGCTGAAATCAGCACCGCCTGGCTGACCCTGGCGGCTGATAACAGCAATCTGGCCCTGGCAAAAGAAACGATGGCCAGTGCAGAAAACTCATTGAAAATTATCCAGCGCCAGCAACAGGTTGGCACAGCGGCAGCGACAGATGTCAGTGAGGCGATGAGTGTTTATCAGCAAGCGCGCGCCAGCGTTGCCAGCTATCAGACACAAGTGATGCAGGATAAAAATGCTCTGAACTTACTGGCCGGTACAACGCTTGCGGAAAATCTGCTACCGGGAACACTGGAAAGCCTGCCGGAACAGATGATAAGCCTGGTTCCTGCGGGAGTGTCATCTGACGTTCTGCTGCGTCGCCCGGATATCCAGGAAGCGGAACATAATCTGAAGAGCGCCAATGCCGATATTGGCGCCGCGCGGGCTAACTTTTTCCCGACGATTTCGCTGACTGCCAGCGCTGGTGTTGGCAGTGACGCATTGTCATCGCTGTTCAGCCACGGAATGCAGATCTGGTCATTTGCGCCATCGGTCACATTACCGCTGTTCACCGGCGGTAGTAATCTGGCGCAGCTTCGTTACGCAGAAGCACAAAAGCGTGGACTCATTGCCACCTATGAGAAAACCGTTCAGAGCGCGTTTAAAGATGTCGCTAACGCACTGGCACGGCGGACCACGCTTGAAGAGCAACTGGATGCACAGCGCCAGTATGTTAAAGCTGAACAACAAACGGTCGATGTTGGCCTGCGTCGCTATCAGGCGGGTGTTGGTGATTACCTGACCGTGTTGACGGCACAGCGCAGCTTGTGGAGCGCACAGCAGGAGCTGCTGGCATTGCAACTGACTGATTTTACGAACCGGATCACGATCTGGCAGTCGCTGGGCGGCGGCATGTCATCACTCAAGTAAGGAATAGTATGGCTAGAGTCTCTCTTTCATGGGCGTTGATTCTTGGTCTTTTAGCCGGTATCGGCCCGATGTGTACCGATCTTTATTTGCCGGCATTGCCGGAGATGTCTGAGCAACTGGCGGCAACCACGACCATAACGCAATTAACGCTGACCGCATCACTGATCGGTCTTGGCGTCGGACAACTGTTATTTGGCCCTCTGAGCGACAAAATAGGGCGTAAACGCCCGTTAATCTTGTCGTTGCTATTGTTTATTGTTTCTTCCATTTTGTGCGCGACAACGAACAATATTTACTGGCTGGTGGTCTGGCGTTTTATTCAAGGGATCGCGGGGGCAGGTGGTTCGGTGCTCTCTCGTTCTATTGCTCGTGACAAATATCAGGGAGTAACGCTGACCCAGTTCTTTGCGCTGTTAATGACGGTGAATGGCCTGGCACCGGTGTTGTCGCCAGTGCTGGGCGGGTACATTGTTAGCACTTTTGACTGGCGCACTTTATTCTGGGTAATGGCTGAAATTAGCACCGTACTGTTGCTGGGCTGCCTGTTATTTATTAATGAGACCTTGCCAGAAAATAAAAGGGGCTCATCATTGCTATTAACCGGACGAAGCGTGGTGCAGAACCGCCGTTTTATGCGCTTTTGCCTGATTCAAAGTTTTATGCTGGCAGGCTTGTTTGCGTACATCGGCTCTTCGTCGTTCGTGTTGCAGAAAGAATTTGGCTTTAGTCCAATGCAATTTAGCCTGGTGTTTGGCCTTAACGGCATCGGACTTATCATCGCTTCATGGATCTTCTCGCGCCTGGCGCGACGAGTTAACGCGATTATATTGCTGAGAGGTGGTCTGATAGCGGCAATTTTGTGTGCATTGCTCACGGTCTTATGCGCATGGTTGCAGTTACCCATTCCGGCACTGGTGGCATTATTTTTCACCATCGCATTTTGTAGCGGCATCGGCACTGTTGGCGGGGCAGAGGCTATGAGTGCAGTAGGGACGCAGGAATCTGGAACGGCGTCTGCGTTGATGGGGATGAGCATGTTTGTCTTCGGCGGTATAGCCGCGCCATTGTCGGGGCTTGGTGGGGAAACGCTGTTAAAAATGAGCCTGGCAATTATGGTGTGTTATACGCTGGCATTGCTGGTTGCTCTCACCAGAATCGACAATCAAAAGTAATGAATACCTCATTCTGACGGGGATTTCCCCTGTCAGAATGAGGTACCGAATACTAACGATCTTTACGCCACGCATCCGCCGTCAATGCTTCGCCAAAGTGGCCGGAAATTAGCCGTTTGGTGAGTTCGTGCAGCGGCGATGCCAACACATCCGCGGTGCTACCGCGTTCGACAACCTCGCCCTGATGCATCACCAAAACCTGGTCGCTGATGTGCTTCATCATTCCGATATGCTGGGTAACATAAATATACGAAATGCCCTGTTTTTCCTGTAATTCCAGCATCAGATTAATCAACTGCGAACGCATCGACATATCCAGCGAGGCGAGGGCTTCATCGGCAATAATCACTTTTGGGCGCAATATCAGCGCGCGCGCCAGACCAAGACGCTGTTTTTGCCCAGGGGCCAACATATGCGGATAGTAACTGACGTGATCCGGCAGCAGTCCGACCATACGCATTGTTTCAATAATCTGTTTGCGGCGCTGTTCTGGTTCCAGGTCTGTGTTCAAACGCAGTGGAAAATCCAGGATTTGCGAGATACGTTGACGGGGATTCAACGATGTCGAAGGATCCTGAAAAATCATACGAATACGCTGACTGCGGAAGGAATAATCGCCAAAATGCAGCGGATGATCGTCAATCAATAACTCGCCGCTGGTTGGCTCAATCATTCCTGCCAGCATCTTTGCCAGCGTCGATTTACCGGAACCGTTCTCACCAATAATCGCCAGTGTCTGGCGTTCACGCAGCGTAAAGCTCAATGGTTTTACCGCTTCGACTGTCTGACGGCGAAACCAACCGGTCCTGTAGCGGAACGTTTTGCTTAAATTACGCACTTCGAGCAGAGTTTCTATCATCTCACTCTTTCTCCATGTTCAGCGGGAAATGACAGGCATAGAGATGATTTTTCGCCCCCATCAAACGTGGCGTCACAATGCATTCTCGTTGTGCATAAGGGCAACGTGGCCCCAGACGACAACCAATCGGTAATTGTTCCAGCAGCGGGATTGCGCCCGGCAGGGTATTGAGGCGGCTTTTATGCGGCATCGCACTGCCAAAGTCCGGTATTGCACGGATTAGTGCCTGGGTGTAAGGATGATGCGGCATTGTCACCAGCTCCTTACTTGGCGCGGATTCCACTGTCTGGCCACAATAAAGCACGTTGATTTTATCCGCCCATTGGCTAAGCATTTGTAAGTCATGACTGATAAGCAAAATGGTGGTGTTGCTGTTTTGGTTGAGACGCGTCAACAGGCGGAAAATTTGCGCCTGCGTTGTTGGCTCCATCGAGTTGGTCGGTTCGTCGGCAATCAGTAGACGCGGTTGATTCGCCAGTGCGATGGCAATCATCACTTTCTGGCATTCACCTTCGGTCAACTCGTACGGGAAACTGCGCATCGCATCTTTATGATCTTTAATCCCCACGCGGTGTAGCAACTCAATGGCGCGACGTTTGCGCCAGCCAAAACGCTGCCACCAACGGCCTTTGTAGGTCCAGGCCGGGATGTTCTGCATCAACTGGCGACCCACACGTTCCGATGGATCAAGACACGATTGCGGTTCCTGGAAAATCATCGACACGTTGTGTCCAACCAGTTTGCGCCGTTCGCGTGCGGAGAGACGCAGCAAATCGATATCATCAAAACGCATTCGGTCAGCGGTAACACGCCAGTTATCTTTATTCACCCCACAAATCGCTTTCGCAATCAAACTTTTGCCGGAGCCGGATTCGCCAACAAGACCGCGAATTTCACCTTCGGTTAAGGTCATACTCACGCGGTCGACGGCTTTAACCCATTCATCACCGGTTTTAAATTCAATAGTCAGGTTACGAATATCCAATAATGGCATTATTCCACCCCCGCAATAATCGCACGACGAACGCCATCGCCAAGGAGGTTAACCAACAACACGCTAATCATAATTGCCGCACCTGGCAGCATTACGGTCCACGGGGCGACATAAATCAGTTCCAGCGCGTCACCAAGCATCGCGCCCCATTCAGGCGAGGGCAGTTGTGCGCCGAGGTCAAGAAAGCCCAGCGCGGCGATATCGAGAATTGCCATCGACAATGCGCGAGTGATCTCGGTGACCAGTCCGGCGGTGATGTTAGGCATCACCGCAAACCAGAGAATATTCAGCGTCGTTGCGCCATCCAGACGGGCGGCGATAACGTACTCTTTTTCCAGTTCGTCATGAACCATGCTGTAAATCGAACGTACCATACGCGGCAGCAGTGCCAACCAGACGGCAAACATGGCGTGCGATAAACTCGGTCCGGCAAATGCTACTACGATGATCGCCAACAGCAGGGACGGAATCGCCAGCAAAGTATCCAGAATATGGTTTAGCACCGCTGACCGCAGACCGTGCGTTGCACCGGCGAAGGTGCCAAGTACCAGACCACAAATCGTCGCGGCGAGCGTCACCACAAATGCGCCCCCCACGGTAGGTGCTGCGCCACTCAATAAACGGCTTAAAACGTCGCGTCCCAGGTCGTCGGTCCCAAGGAAGAACGAGACTTCGCCATAGCGTGACCATGACGGCGGCAACAATTGATAACCAAGAAATTGCTGGTCGATGCCGTAAGGCGCAAACCAGCTACCAAAAATACACAGCACCGCCAGCCCCGCGCAGCCGTACAGGCCGACCATCGCAGCGGCGTCTCCATAGAATTTGCGCCAGGCAGTACGCAGCGTGCCCGGCGGGCGCTTCTCGCTGTATACGCTATCGTAAGGCATACCATTCCTTATGTTTCAGAGGGTTAGCCATGGCACCCAAAATATCAGATATCACGTTAATAATAATGACCAATGAACCACACACCATCACTCCGGCGGAAATGGCTGCGTAATCCTGCTGGCGGATGGCGTTAATTAACCAGCGCCCTAAACCCGGCCAGCTAAAAACCATTTCGGTGATCATCGCCAGCGTCAGCATGGTGGAAAACTGCAAGCCCAGGCGAGGAATAACCGGAGGTAACGCGTTATGCAGCACGTGGCGACGCAAAATAGTAAAGCGCGACAAACCGCGAGTCGCCGCCGCTTTCACATAGTTTTGGTCATAGACTTCGATGGTGCTGATACGCATCAATCGGATCACTTCAGTTGTTGGCGCAACTGACAGGGTTATCACGGGCAATACCATATGGCGAAGTGCGCTCATGATCATTTCGTCCCGCCACGGTGAGTCCGAAAGCCAGGCATCAATTAACGCAAAGCCGGTAATCGGTTTCACTTCATAGAGCAGATCGAAACGCCCTGAAACGGGCAGCCAACCTAGCGTGAGTGAACAAAACAGCGTCAACAGAAGCGCCAGCCAGAACACCGGGATGGAAAAGCCCAGCAAGGCGATGGCGTTGATCAAGTTATCCTGCCATTTATGGCGTGTAATCCCGGCAATCATGCCCACCGGGATCCCGACAATCAGCGCAAAACCGAAGGCGAGGATGCACAACTCCATCGTTGCCGGAAAGACTTCTTTTAACTGTTCGGCAATAGGCTGGCCGTTAATGCTGGAAACACCAAAATCCCAGTGGATCAGTCCATTAAACCAGAACACCCAGGCATTCCACAGTGACGCGCCTTGTAACGGCGCGTGTGGCGTGAAATAGCTCAAACTGAAGCCAACAAAGGTCAGCAGGAATAAGGTGACGATTAATAACAAAATACGACGTAAGGTGAAGATAATCATGGTTTTTTCACCTCTTCTTGCTTCTCGCGATACACCCCCGCGAAGGAGGCGTTACCGAACGGGCTCAGTACCAGACCTTTAATATCGTAACGGTAGGCCTGCAAGCGCAGTGATGAGGCCAGCGGCAGAATGGGCAGTTCCTGCGCCAGAATGCTTTGCGCTTCATCATAAGCTTCAATACGCGCCGCCAGTTGCTGCGAGGAGAGGGCATTACGCAACACGCTGTCGAATTTCGGATCGCACCAGTGGGCAAGGTTGGTTTGCGAGTGAATAGCCGCGCAGCTCAGTAACGGACGGAAGAAACTGTCCGGGTCGTTACTGTCCGTCGCCCAACCAGATAACGTCAGATCATGGCTCATATCCATCAACCGCGCCTCCTGAAAACGACCTTCTACCGGCACAATCACCACTTTCACGCCAACCTGCGCCATATCCGCCTGAATCAGTTCGGCAGTTTTCAGCGGACTGGGGTTCCATGCCTGCGATCGTGTCGGTACCCACAGTTTCAGCGTTAAGTTTTCCAGCCCCAACGCTTTCAGTTGTTCGCGCGATTTCGCTGGGTTGTATTCAGTAATTTTAGCCTCGTTGTCATAAGCCCACGAGGCGCGCGGTAAAATAGAGGCCGCAGTTTCAGCCGTACCATAATAGATGGATTGCATCAGGCGCTGGTTATTGATAGCCAACGCCAGCGCATGGCGGACAGCCGGATTATTTAGCGGCGGTTTGGCGGTGTTAAACGCCAGATAGGCGACGTTCATCCCCGGGCGTAGCGTTAAACGCAAACGCGGGTCGTCGCGCAAAATGGATAACTGGCTGGCGGCAGGCCAGGCCAGAACGTCACATTCACCGGTCAGGAGTTTCGACAATCGTCCGGTGCCGCCGGAGCCTAAATCCACCACCACCTGCGGCATCAACGGTTTGCCACGCCAGAACTCATCGTGACGTTGTAAGCGAATATATTGCCCAGCGCGGTATTCCGACAATTGATACGGCCCGGTACCGACCGGCTGACGGTCGAGTTGTTCCTGGCGATCTTCTTTCTCTAATTTCTGGGCGTATTCGGCAGACATTACCGACGCATAGTGGGTCGCCAGGTGCCATAAGAAGGATGCATCCGGCTGGGCGAGACGGAACTCAACGGTGTGATTATCCAGCTTGCGGACACTTTTAACGTTATCGGCAAATTGCAGACTGTCGAAATAGGGGAAGTTACTGCCGTTGACGTTATGCCACGGATTATTGCGGTCAAAAATCCGTTGGAAGGTAAACACCACATCATCGGCATTCATTTTGCGAGTGGGAGTAAACCAGGCGGTTTTTTGAAACGGGACATCGCGACGCAGGTGGAAGCGATAGGTTGCGCCGTTGTCGAGCACTTCCCAGCTTTCGGCAAGTTCTGGCATCAGGCGATAGGTATACGGATCGACATCCAGCAGTCGATCATAAAACTGGGCGGCAAGGGTATCGACAATTAACCCACTGCTCGCTTTGGATGGGTTAAAGGTGTTGACTTGCCCGCTGACGCAATAGACAAAACCGCTGTCGCGGATATCGGCATGCGGGGGGGATTCAGGCGCGGCTATTGCCTGACCACTCACAAGTCCAGCAATCACCAAAAGAGACGATAATACCTGGCGCATAATATTAAGGGATTTTATGTAAAGAGGCTATCTTACTAATATTTAATGACATTTGCCATTACCGTTTGTGTTCAGGGGTCGTAATGAGGGCCGTGTGGTTGGTCGTTGAACAGGTAGCGTCGCCATCTGTTCAACATTCGTACCCGTGATTTCTCTATAACTATAACTCACAGAACAACTTAGCGAAGAGCAGAGCGGGACGATCGTGAGAAACCCATTAAAGCGGGCTGCGGTGCGTGTCATTTATAGCCGGATGCGCCGTGAACGATTTATCCGGGCAACGATACTGACCGAGCGTCTGCAATTAAATAATTATTCATTACCCCATTGATTCAAAAACTCTGCGATTTCATCAATGCGCGCGGGATTAATCCCCGCTTCAGCGGCCATGTCATGCTGGGCTTCTTCGCTGATCTCTTCATTGTTCATCAAACGGGTGAGTAGTAACTGGAAGTAATGGGCCAGCGGTGTGCGTTCTGCGTCTGCGACAGGTTCTGCGCATTCAGTTGCGTATTCATCGGCAATATCGAAATATTTTAATGGGATATCGTGGTTCATTGTTTGCCCCTGGAGTTAATGCGCTAAGCATAAGGGCGGATGATAGCACTCGTGATCCGGGTCATACATCTTTTTATAGTTAATGGCGCGGCGCATTACCCTCAGGCAGGATAATGCGCCGTGTATCCTGGATATTACGTTTCGCTCACCGGCGATCTGTCACCATCATACAACGGCACTTTGCGATAGCGGCGGATCAGATACCACAAATATGCGCCGCCTAACGAAGCCCATACCAGCCCTAACGTCAGCGAGGTGGCTTCGAGGTTAACCCACAGGACACCCACCGTCAGCGCGCCAACCAGCGGCATCAGTAAGTAGTGGAAGTGTTCCTTCCAGCTTTTATTCATTCCTTTGCGCCGCCAGAAGTGGTTGAACACCGACAGGTTAACGAAGGTAAACGCTACCAACGCGCCGAAGTTAATTAACGCTGTGGCGGTAACTAAATCGAAGAACAGCGCCGACATCGCGACAATCCCGACCATAATGACGTTCAGCGCCGGAGTCCGCCATTTCGGATGCACATAGCCAAACACGCGCTCCGGAAACACATTGTCACGCCCCATCACATACAGCAGACGCGACACGCTGGCATGTGAAGCCAGGCCAGACGCTAACGTGTTCACAAACGTGGTGCAGAGGAAAATCGACTGGAACAGCTTGCCGCCGACGTACAGCGCAATTTCCGGCAGCGCGGCATCCGGGTCTTTAAAGCGGCTGATATCGGGGAAGAACAGCTGCATAAAGAACGACGCCGCAATAAAGATAACGCCACCGTAGACCGCCGTCAGGAAGATGGCTTTCGGGATCACGCGTGCGGCGTCCGGCGTCTCTTCCGAAAGCGTGGTCACCGCATCGAAACCGAGGAACGAGAAACAGACAATCGTCGCCCCGGTAATAATCGGGATCAAGTGCGCGTTCTCGCTGATAAACGGCTGAAGTGACCAGACGGTGCCAACGCCTTCACCTTTATGCAGTCCCTGAACCACCAGGAAGATAAACACCACCATGATGGAGATTTGCACCAGCACAAACAGGGTATTGAAGTTAGCCACCAGGTTGACGCTCTTCAGGTTCGCGGCAGTTAAGATGGCGACGAACGTCACCACCCACACCCACGGTGGCACTTCCGGGAAGAGGGCGGAGAGATAGATCTTCGCCAACAAGACGTTGATCATCGGCAAAAAGAGATAATCCAGCAGCGATGACCAGCCGACCATAAAACCGACGTGCGGGTTAATCGACTTTTGCGCGTAGGTATAGGCCGAACCTGCCTCCGGGAACTGGCGAACCAGTTTGCCGTAGCTGATAGCGGTAAACAGCACGCCTGCCAGCGCCAGCAAATAAGATGCCGGAACGTGACCGTTGCTAATACCGGAAACGATGCCAAACGTATCGAACACGGTCATTGGCGTGAGATAGGCAAGCCCCATCATCACCACCTGCCACAACTTCAGCGACTTGCGCAGTTTAGTTTTGCCGGGTTGCGCAGCAATATTCAGTGGTGAATTAATAGCCATAATTGTTGCCTCCCCTGCGTAATAAGGTTTGCGGTCGTGTCGACCTGAAATCAAACCTGTTTAGCAAGGGAAGCAAAGGGGGCGGAGTCCAGTCAGTCGCAGGGAGGGCGCACACGCAGCCTCCCTCGCCATGCGGGAATTTAATCATCGGCATCATCTCATTTCCTCGTCACAGTCTTAATCGTTAACGGAAGCCCGTTGCCGCCTGCGCTCCATAACGCGACATCCGGGAAATGTCTGGATTACCAGCAAATGTCAGGCCTGGCTCCGCTCAGGCCGATGAAACAACCCCGCAAGGGGTACTATGCGTTTTTCAACATCCACTCAATTTCTGTTTCTGTGATGAGGCGCTCAAACTGCAACAACTCATCATTTTTACAGGCGTGATACACATGGCAAAAACGCTCGCCTAAATAGCGGCGCAAATGATCGTTCTCGATAAACTCCCACAGGGCATCGCTCTGGCGAATCGGGAAGGGTAAGCCTTCCTGCTCCAGCCCGTTGCCTTCTACTTCTTCCTGCAACGGCAGTTCGTTATCAAGGCCATGCAAAATACCGGCAAAAATCGCGGCCATCACCAGATATGGGTTGGCATCGGCACCTGCCACGCGATATTCCACGCGGTGGTTATGACGATCGCCGCACGGAATACGCAGGGCGACGGTGCGGTTGTTATGGCCCCACGACGCCTGCGTTGGCACATACATGCCTGGCTGGAAGCGGCGATAGGAATTCACGTTCGGCGCCAGCAGCGCCATTGATGACGGCATCAGGTCGATCATCCCGGCGAGCATCTTTTTCAGCAGCGGCGAATCTTCGCCTTCTGCGTCAGAAAGCACGTTCTCGCCACGATTATTTTGCATACTGATATGGATATGCATCCCGCTGCCCGCGTGCTCTTCATACGGCTTCGCCATAAAAGTGGCGTGCATCTTATGCTTTTCTGCCATCAGGCGCACCAGGCGTTTTAGCGCCAGCGCATCATCGCAGGCTTCCAGCACGTTATCGGTATGGTAAAGGTTGATTTCAAACTGGCCTGGCGAGGCTTCGGCGACCGCACCGTCGGCGGGAATTAACTGTAACTGCGCCAGTTCATCAATATCATTGAGCACATCGGCGAAGTGGTTGAGGTTATCAACCGAGTAAACCTGACTTTGTGTATTGCGGTCATCGGTGCCGGGCGCGCAGGGCGGTTGCAGATACCCTTCAGCGTCGCGCTGGCGATCCAGTAAATAGAACTCCAGCTCTACCGCTACAACCGGGAACAATCCGCGCTGGCGTAGCTGCTGCCACAGGCGGTTAAGTACGTTCCGCGGCTCAACGTCAAAGGGAGCGCCATCTTCATCGACCATGGTCAGGAGTATCTGACCGATAAACTCTGGATCGGCGGCAGAAGGGGTTAAGGTACCGAGTATTGGCACACAAGTACGATCTGGTTCACCCATTTCCTGACCCAGGCCCGCTTCTTCTACTACATTGCCCAGAATATCCATTGCAAACACCGAGGCCGGGAAATAACACCCTTTCTCCAGCTTCTTCAGACTTGAAACAGGAATGCGTTTCCCACGGAAACAACCATTCAAATCAGTAAGTAAAACATCAACATATTGTGTATTCGGGTAGCGCTCCAGGTAGCGTTTCACTTCCTGCGTAAAGGCGCTACCCCGCCTCTCTTCTGACTGCTGAACAAAGTTCTCTACTTCAACGATATTGGTTTCCATGATTCTTCGCCTTTGGTTTGTTTTCCGCTCGTTAGCAAAGCGTAAAATATAATGACCACCATTCGAATCTGTATGCAAACTAAATGTTTGTCAAATGTTAAATTGAGTTTGCAAAAATGAAAACCGACTGCTAGATTGAAAAAATATTGAACATAAAGGTCATTTAAACCGCAGTAATGGCGATAATTTAGTCCACTTTGTGAGATTGAGCATGGAAAATATAATGAACAATCCGGTTATCGGTGTCGTAATGTGCAGGAACAGGCTTAAGGGTCATACGACCCAGACTCTGCAAGAAAAGTACCTGAATGCCATCGTCCACGCGGGCGGTTTACCGATTGCGCTGCCACATGCGCTGGCGGAACCGTCATTACTTGAAGAACTGCTGCCGAAACTCGATGGCATTTATCTTCCAGGTAGTCCCAGCAATGTGCAGCCGCACCTATATGGTGAAAACGGCGATGAGCCTGACGCCGATCCCGGGCGTGATCTTCTGAGCATGGCGTTAATTAATGCCGCACTCGAAAGGCGCATCCCCATTTTCGCCATCTGCCGGGGGTTACAGGAACTGGTGGTAGCAACCGGTGGGTCGTTGCATCGCAAACTGTGCGAACAGCCTGAATTGCTGGAACATCGTGAAGATCCCGAACTGCCGGTGGAGCAGCAATATGCGCCGTCGCACGAAGTTCAGGTTGAAGAGGGGGGATTACTGTCTGCATTGTTACCTGAATGTAGCAACTTTTGGGTAAACTCTCTGCATGGACAAGGGGCGAAGGTCGTTAGCCCGCAGTTGCGTGTTGAAGCTCGCTCGCCGGATGGCCTGGTTGAGGCGGTGAGCGTCATCAATCACCCCTTCGCGCTGGGCGTGCAGTGGCACCCGGAATGGAACAGTAGCGAGTATGCGCTTTCGCGTATATTGTTTGAGGGCTTTATCACCGCTTGTCAGAACCATATCGCTGAAAAACAGCGACTCTGACCCCTACAGTTAAGGAAATGCAAATATGAGTGATGACGGACTGGCACCGGGTAAACGCTTGTCGGAAATCCGCCAGCAGCAGGGACTTTCACAACGTCGTGCCGCCGAACTCTCCGGGCTGACTCACAGCGCTATCAGTACGATAGAGCAGGATAAAGTCAGCCCAGCTATCAGTACGCTGCAAAAGCTGCTGAAGGTGTATGGTCTGTCACTCTCGGAATTCTTTTCCGAGCCGGAAAAACCTGATGAACCGCAGGTCGTCATTAATCAGGACGACTTAATAGAAATGGGCAGTCAGGGTGTGTCGATGAAGCTGGTGCATAACGGTAACCCGAATCGCACGCTGGCGATGATCTTTGAAACGTACCAGCCGGGCACAACCACTGGGGAAAGAATTAAGCATCAGGGTGAGGAAATAGGCACTGTACTGGAAGGTGAAATTGTTCTGACCATTAATGGTCAGGATTACCACCTCGTCGCGGGGCAAAGTTATGCCATTAATACCGGCATCCCGCACAGTTTCAGTAATACGTCGGCAGGCATTTGCCGAATTATCAGCGCCCATACGCCCACCACGTTTTAATCTTTTTGTTCTGTAAGCCGGGTAAGCGCAATGCGCCCGGCAATCTATACACAAAATCATTCAAGTTGCATCAAGGCGGCAAGTGAGTGACAAATTCGTCAGGAACGAATTTGACCAGCCACAGGCTGGCCTTCGGTGAGAGACATGGATGTCTCTCATTAATCCCGATGAGCTTACACAGCTAAGTGATTCGGGGGAGCGAACGCAGCCAAGGCAGAGGCGGCTTGAAGGATGAAGTGTATATAAAGAATGTCGCCGGAAATAAACGGGCTCATTGCCCGGGGATCTCTGCGCCCTGACGTTCACAAACTGCATATATCTGATAGACGTGAAACAGGAGTCATAATGAATTTTCATCATCTGGCTTACTGGCAGGATAAAGCGTTAAGCCTCGCCATTGAAACCCGCTTATTTATTAACGGTGAATATACCGCTGCGGCGGAAAATGAAACCTTTGAAACCGTTGATCCGGTCACCCAGGCACCGCTGGCGAAAATTGCCCGCGGCAAGAGCGCCGATATCGACCGTGCGGTGAGCGCAGCACGCGGCGTATTTGAACGCGGCGACTGGTCGCAGGCCGCCCCGGCAAAACGTAAAGCGGTGCTGAATAAACTCGCCGAGTTAATGGAAGCCAACGCCGAAGAGCTGGCACTGCTGGAAACTCTCGACACCGGCAAACCGATTCGTCACAGCCTGCGTGATGATATTCCCGGCGCGGCGCGCGCCATTCGCTGGTACGCCGAAGCGATCGACAAAGTGTATGGCGAAGTGGCGACCACCAGTAGCCATGAGCTGGCGATGATCGTGCGTGAACCGGTCGGCGTGATTGCTGCCATTGTACCGTGGAACTTTCCGCTGCTGCTGACTTGCTGGAAGCTTGGCCCAGCGCTGGCGGCAGGGAACAGCGTGATTCTAAAACCATCTGAAAAATCACCGCTCAGTGCGATTCGTCTCGCGGGGCTGGCGAAAGAGGCAGGTCTGCCGGATGGCGTGCTGAACGTGGTGACGGGGTTTGGTCATGAAGCGGGGCAGGCGCTGTCGCGTCATAACGATATCGACGCCATTGCCTTTACTGGTTCAACCCGCATCGGGAAACAGCTGCTGAAAGATGCTGGCGACAGCAACATGAAACGCGTCTGGCTGGAAGCGGGCGGCAAAAGCGCCAACATCGTTTTCGCCGACTGCCCGGATTTGCAAAAAGCGGCGAGCGCAACAGCCGCAGGTATCTTCTACAACCAGGGCCAGGTGTGCATCGCCGGAACGCGTTTGTTGCTGGAAGAGAGCATCGCCGATGAATTCTTAGCCCTGTTAAAACAGCAGGCGCAAAACTGGCAGCCGGGCCACCCGCTTGATCCCGCGACCACCATGGGCACCTTAATCGACAGCGCTCACGCCGACTCGGTGCATAGCTTTATTCGTGAAGGCGAAGGCAAAGGGCAACTGCTGCTGGATGGACGCAACGCCGAACTGGCAGCGGCCATCGGCCCGACCATCTTTGTGGATGTGGACCCGAATGCGTCCTTAAGTCGCGAAGAGATTTTCGGCCCGGTGCTGGTGGTCACGCGTTTCACATCAGAAGATCAGGCGCTACAGCTTGCTAATGACAGCCAGTACGGGCTCGGCGCGGCGGTATGGACGCGCGATCTCTCCCGTGCGCACCGCATGAGCCGCCGCCTGAAAGCTGGTTCCGTCTTCGTCAATAACTACAACGACGGCGATATGACCGTGCCGTTTGGCGGCTATAAGCAGAGCGGCAATGGTCGCGACAAATCCCTGCACGCGCTGGAAAAATTCACCGAACTTAAAACCATCTGGATAAGCCTGGAGGCCTGAAATGACCGAACATACCAGCAGTTACTACGCCGCCAGTGCGAATCAATACGCGCAATTCGACACGCTGAATGAGTCGATTTCCTGCGACGTTTGCGTGGTCGGTGGCGGCTATACCGGGCTGTCTTCCGCGCTGCATCTGGCAGAAGCGGGCTTTGACGTGGTGGTTCTCGAAGCCTCACGTATCGGCTTTGGCGCCAGCGGGCGCAACGGCGGGCAGCTTGTGAACTCCTACAGCCGCGACATCGACGTTATCGAAAAAAGCTACGGCATGGACACCGCCCGTATGCTCGGCAGCATGATGTTTGAGGGTGGTGAGATCATCCGCGAACGTATCAA
Organism: Escherichia sp. E2748; assembly: GCF_005781125.1. Taxonomy (NCBI): domain Bacteria; kingdom Pseudomonadati; phylum Pseudomonadota; class Gammaproteobacteria; order Enterobacterales; family Enterobacteriaceae; genus Escherichia; species Escherichia sp. E2748. The sequence goes on along the minus strand of NZ_VATP01000002.1, from coordinate 56,839 downwards.
ACGTTATCAGATTGACTGCGACTACCGCCCCGGCGGCTTGTTTGTAGCGATGAATGATAAACAGCTCGCCACGCTCGAAGAGCAGAAAGAGAACTGGGAACGCTACGGTAATAAACAGCTGGAGATGCTGGACGCCAACGCCATTCGCCGCGAAGTGGCCAGCGATCGCTACACCGGCGCGCTGCTGGATCACAGTGGCGGGCATATCCACCCGTTGAACCTCGCCATTGGCGAAGCGGACGCCATCCGCCTGAACGGTGGGCGCGTGTATGAGCTCTCTGCGGTGACTCAGATCCAGCACACCACGCCAGCGGTGGTGCGCACTGCCAAAGGCCAGGTGACGGCGAAGTATGTGATTGTCGCCGGGAATGCGTACCTGGGCGATAAAGTGGAGCCGGAACTGGCGAAACGCAGCATGCCGTGCGGCACTCAGGTGATCACCACCGAGCGGCTTTCCGATGAGTTAGCCCGTTCGCTGATCCCGAAAAACTACTGCGTTGAAGACTGTAATTATCTGCTTGATTACTACCGTCTTACCGCCGACAACCGCCTGCTGTACGGCGGCGGCGTGGTCTACGGCGCGCGCGACCCGGATGACGTTGAGCGTCTTGTGGTGCCGAAACTGCTGAAAACCTTCCCGCAGCTGAAGGGCGTGAAAATTGATTACCGCTGGACGGGCAACTTCCTGCTGACCCTTTCACGGATGCCGCAGTTCGGTCGCCTTGATACCAACATTTATTACATGCAGGGCTACAGCGGCCACGGCGTGACCTGTACCCATCTCGCTGGGCGTTTGATTGCCGAACTGCTGCGCGGTGACGCCGAGCGTTTCGACGCCTTCGCCAATCTGCCGCATTACCCGTTCCCCGGCGGGCGTACGCTGCGCGTGCCGTTTACCGCGATGGGCGCGGCTTATTACAGCCTGCGCGATCGTCTGGGCGTTTAAATTCCGATTAACAGTGAAGAGTCAAAAGGTGTGAAACATGAGCAACAATGAATTCCATCAGCGTCGTCTTTCTGCCACTCCGCGCGGGGTTGGCGTGATGTGTAACTTCTTCGCCCAGTCGGCTGAAAATGCCACGCTGAAGGATGTTGAAGGCAACGAATATATCGATTTCGCCGCAGGCATCGCGGTGCTGAACACCGGACATCGCCATCCTGAACTGGTGGCGGCAGTGGAACAGCAACTGCAACAGTTTACCCACACGGCGTATCAGATCGTGCCATACGAAAGCTACGTCACCCTGGCGGAGAAAATCAACGCCCTGGCCCCGGTGAGCGGGCAGGCTAAAACCGCGTTCTTCACCACCGGTGCGGAAGCGGTTGAGAACGCGGTGAAAATCGCCCGCGCCCATACCGGACGCCCTGGCGTGATTGCGTTTAGCGGCGGCTTCCATGGTCGTACGTATATGACTATGGCATTAACTGGAAAGGTCGCGCCGTACAAAATCGGTTTCGGCCCGTTCCCCGGTTCGGTGTATCACGTACCTTATCCGTCAGATTTACAGGGCATTTCGACGCAAGATTCCCTTGACGCCATCGAACGCTTGTTTAAATCGGACATTGAAGCGAAGCAGGTGGCGGCGATTATTTTCGAACCGGTGCAGGGCGAGGGTGGTTTCAACGTGGCGCCAAAAGAGCTGGTTTCTGCCATTCGCCGCTTGTGCGACGAACACGGCATCGTGATGATTGCCGATGAAGTGCAAAGCGGTTTTGCGCGTACAGGTAAATTGTTTGCCATGGATCATTACGCCGATAAGCCGGATTTAATGACCATGGCGAAAAGCCTGGCGGGCGGTATGCCGCTTTCAGGCGTGGTCGGTAACGCGAATATTATGGACGCCCCCGCGCCGGGCGGGCTTGGCGGTACCTACGCCGGGAACCCGCTGGCGGTGGCTGCCGCGCACGCGGTGCTCAACATTATCGACAAAGAATCACTTTGCGAACGCGCGAATCAACTGGGCCAGCGCCTGACAAACACGCTTATTGAGGCCAAAGAAAACGTTCCGGCGATCGCGGCAGTACGTGGTCTGGGGTCGATGATTGCAGCAGAGTTTAACGATCCGCAAACGGGCGAACCGTCAGCGGAGATTGCGCAGAAAATCCAGCAACGTGCGCTGGCGCAGGGGCTGCTACTCCTGACCTGTGGCGCATACGGCAACGTGATTCGTTTCCTGTATCCGCTGACCATCCCGGATGCGCAATTCGATGCGGCAATGAAAATTTTGCAGGATGCGCTGAGAGATTAATACGCAGAAGCGAAGGCCAACGCAATAATGCCTGATGCGCCGCGCTTATCAGGCCTACAAATAACGTATTGATTATGTAGGCCGAATAAGGCGTTCACGCCGTATCCGGCAAGTTGTATTGCCCAACTTCGCTAAATCTGGTGCTTTTTCAACAACGCGCGGAACTGATGATAGGTTAATCCCAGCAATTCAGCTGCGCGTTTCTGGTTATATTTCCCCTGTTGCAAACTGAGTTGCAGCAACTCTTTTTCCTGCTGCATCTGAAACTCACGTAAATCCAGCGGCAGCGTCGGAAGCGAGGTGGTTTCTGAAACGGCGATGGCTTCTTCAGGTGGACTCCGTTTAAAGGGATCAATAATGATGTCATCAAGCGGATAATCGCTGGTGCCGTGGCGATACACCGAACGTTCCACCACGTTTTTCAATTCACGAATATTTCCCGGCCAGCGATAATTCAGCAACGTTTCTCTGGCGCGCTCGGTAAAACCCGGGAACAGAGGCAGTTTGATTTCCCGACACATCTGGATGGCAAAATGTTCTGCCATCAACATAATGTCGCTTTCGCGTTCGCGCAGTGGTGGCAGTTGCACAACATCAAAAGCCAGCCGGTCGAGCAGGTCAGCGCGAAAAGTACCTTCATTGACCATCGCCGGAAGATCGGCATTTGTCGCGCATACCAACCGCACATTCACCTGCAATGGCTGGCTGCCGCCAACGCGCTCCAGTTCACCATACTCAATCACGCGCAATAATTTTTCCTGCACCATCATCGGTGCCGTAGCGAGTTCATCAAGAAACAGCGTACCGCCGTCGGCACGTTCAAATCTCCCTGGATGACGTTTTTGCGCACCGGTAAACGCCCCCGCTTCGTGACCAAATAGTTCGGAATCCAGCAGATTTTCATTTAACGCCGCGCAGTTAAGGGAAATAAACGGCCCTTGCCAACGAGAGGAGAGATAATGCAGACGGCTGGCGATCAGCTCTTTACCTGTTCCGCGCTCGCCGATGATGAGCACCGGTTTGTCCAGCGGTGCGAGATGCGAAACCTGCTCTAAAACTTCGAGAAAGCTGTTCGCCTCACCGAGTAAGTTATCTTTGTATTCTGCCATGATGAAATTCGCCACTTGTTAGTGTAATTCGCTAATTCATCCTGGCATGTTGCTGTTGATTCTTCAATCAGATCTTTATAAATCAAAAAGATAAAAAATTGGCACGCAAATTGTATTAACAGTTCAGCAGGACAATCCTGAACGAAGAAATCAAGAGGACAACATTATGGGTATTTTTTCTCGCTTTGCCGACATCGTGAATGCCAACATCAACGCTCTGTTAGAGAAAGCGGAAGATCCGCAGAAACTGGTGCGTCTGATGATCCAGGAAATGGAAGACACGCTGGTTGAAGTGCGTTCTACTTCGGCACGTGCGCTGGCGGAAAAGAAACAGCTGACTCGCCGTATTGAACAAGCGTCGGCGCGTGAAGTTGAGTGGCAGGAAAAAGCCGAACTGGCACTGCTGAAAGATAGAGAAGACCTGGCGCGTGCGGCGTTAATTGAAAAACAGAAACTGACCGATCTGATTAAGTCCCTGGAACATGAAGTGACGCTGGTGGACGATACGCTGGTGCGTATGAAGAAAGAGATTGGCGAGCTGGAAAACAAATTGAGCGAAACTCGTGCTCGCCAGCAGGCATTGATGTTGCGTCATCAGGCCGCAAACTCGTCGCGCGATGTGCGTCGTCAGTTGGACAGTGGCAAACTGGATGAAGCGATGGCCCGTTTCGAATCTTTCGAGCGCCGTATCGACCAGATGGAAGCAGAAGCGGAAAGCCACAGTTTCGGCAAACAAAAATCGCTGGATGATCAGTTTGCCGAGCTGAAAGCTGATGATGCAATCAGCGAGCAACTGGCACAATTAAAAGCCAAAATGAAGCAAGACAATCAATAATAACATCCTGGCGGCGTCCGAACACGCCGCCGCTCATCCCTTAAGGAGTCCTTATGAGCGCGCTATTTCTGGCTATTCCGTTAACCATCTTTGTGCTGTTTGTTTTACCGATTTGGTTATGGCTGCATTACAGCAACCGCTCCAGTCGTGGAGAGCTTTCGCAAAGCGAACAACAGCGATTAGCGCAACTGGCTGATGAAGCAAAACGGATGCGCGAGCGTATTCAGGCGCTGGAATCCATTCTTGATGCTGAACATCCGAACTGGAGGGATCGCTAATGGCGGGTATTAATCTCAATAAAAAATTATGGCGCATTCCACAACAGGGCATGGTTCGCGGGGTCTGTGCCGGGATTGCTAACTATTTTGATGTACCGGTAAAACTGGTACGTATTCTGGTGGTGCTGTCGATTTTCTTCGGCCTGGCGCTGTTTACCCTGGTTGCTTACATCATTTTGTCATTTGCGCTTGACCCGATGCCTGACAACATGGCGTTTGGTGAACAACAACCTTCCAGCAGCGAATTGCTGGATGAAGTCGACCGTGAACTGGCGGCCAGTGAAACGCGTTTACGCGAGATGGAACGTTATGTCACTTCCGACACCTTCACGCTACGTAGTCGTTTCCGTCAACTGTGAGGAAAGTTATGAATACTCGCTGGCAACAGGCCGGGCAAAAGATGAAGCCTGGTTTCAAATTAGCAGGCAAGCTGGTACTTCTTACCGCACTGCGCTATGGCCCGGCGGGTGTGGCTGGTTGGGCGATAAAATCAGTTGCTCGCCGACCGCTGAAAATGTTGCTGGCTGTGGCGCTGGAACCGCTATTAAGTCGGGCGGCCAATAAACTGGCGCAGCGTTATAAAAGGTGAGGGGAGTTCCGCAAATATTGTTAGATCTCAGGCGTATAATGGATGGCAATTTTCATCCATAGAAGGATATTTATATGTTTAAAAAAGGCTTACTTGCTCTGACTCTGGTGTTTTCACTGCCTGTTTTCGCCGCTGAACACTGGATAGATGTTCGTGTTCCAGAGCAGTATCAGCAAGAGCACGTTCAGGGGGCCATCAATATTCCCCTAAAGGAAGTGAAAGAGCGCATAGCCACCGCCGTTCCGGATAAAAACGACACCGTGAAAGTGTATTGCAACGCCGGACGCCAGTCCGGGCAGGCAAAAGAGATCCTCAACGAGATGGGATATACCCACGTTGAGAACGTCGGTGGACTGAAAGACATCGAAATGCCGAAGGTCAAAGGTTAACAAATTATTGCCTGAGCGGTGTAAATAACGCCGCTTATTCATTTGATAAATCAAAATTAACCCACATTATTATCTCCAGTATCTAATCCTTTCTACGGCTTTCTGGCACAGGACAGCAATGAAGCGACTTAAAAATGAACTTAATGCGCTGGTGAATCGGGGTGTCGACAGACATCTGCGCCTCGCTGTAACCGGACTTAGCCGCAGCGGCAAAACAGCGTTTATCACCGCGATGGTTAATCAGTTGCTCAATATTCATGCCGGAGCACGCTTGCCGCTATTAAGCGCGGTGCGTGAAGAGCGCCTGCTGGGCGTAAAACGCATTCCCCAGCGTGACTTTGGTATTCCGCGCTTCACCTATGATGAAGGGCTGGCGCAGTTATATGGCGATCCTCCCGCCTGGCCGACGCCAACGCGCGGCGTCAGTGAAATCCGCTTGGCGCTACGTTTTAAATCGAATGATTCACTGCTGCGTCACTTCAAAGACACCTCCACGCTGTATCTGGAGATTGTGGATTATCCCGGCGAATGGCTGCTCGACCTGCCGATGCTGGCGCAGGATTACTTAAGTTGGTCGCGGCAGATGACAGGCTTACTCAATGGCCAGCGCGGCGAATGGTCGGCGAAATGGCAAATGATGTGCGAAGGCCTAGATCCGTTAGCGCCTGCCGACGAAAACCGACTGGCAGACATTGCCGCCGCGTGGACCGATTATCTCCACCAATGTAAACAGCAGGGGCTGCACTTTATTCAGCCAGGGCGCTTTGTTTTGCCTGGCGATATGGCTGGAGCGCCCGCGCTGCAATTCTTCCCGTGGCCTGATGTCGATGCCTGGGGCGAGTCCAAACTGGCGCAGGCCGATAAACACACCAACGCCGGAATGCTGCGCGAGCGGTTTAATTATTACTGTGAGAAGGTGGTGAAAGGGTTCTATAAGAATCATTTTCTGCGCTTTGACCGCCAGATTGTGCTGGTGGATTGCCTGCAACCTCTCAACAGTGGGCCACAGGCATTTAATGATATGCGTCTGGCGCTGACGCAGCTGATGCAAAGTTTCCACTACGGGCAGCGTACCCTGTTCCGGCGCTTGTTCTCGCCGGTAATCGACAAACTGTTGTTTGCTGCTACTAAAGCGGACCATGTGACCATCGATCAGCACGCCAATATGGTTTCATTACTGCAACAACTGATTCAGGATGCTTGGCAAAATGCGGCGTTCGAAGGGATCAGCATGGACTGCCTGGGGCTGGCGTCAGTTCAGGCGACCACCAGCGGCATTATTGATGTTAACGGTGAGAAAATCCCGGCGCTGCGCGGTAATCGACTCAGCGATGGCGCACCGCTCACTGTTTATCCTGGCGAAGTTCCCGCACGTTTGCCTGGTCAGGCGTTCTGGGATAAGCAAGGCTTCCAGTTTGAGGCGTTTCGTCCGCAGGTGATGGATGTCGACAAACCGCTGCCGCATATTCGTCTTGATGCTGCGCTGGAATTTTTAATAGGAGATAAATTGCGATGACCGAGCCGTTAAAACCACGTATTGATTTCGACGGTCCGCTGGAGGTCGATCAGAATCCAAAATTCAGGGCGCAGCAGACCTTTGACGAAAATCAGGCGCAAAATTTTGCCCCGGCAACGCTCGAAGAAGCACAGGAAGAAGAGGGGCAAGTCGAAGCGGTAATGGATGCAGCGTTACGTCCGAAACGCAGTCTGTGGCGCAAAATGGTGATGGGCGGGCTGGCGCTGTTTGGCGCAAGCGTTGTTGGTCAGGGTGTGCAGTGGACGATGAACGCCTGGCAAACTCAGGACTGGGTGGCGCTGGGCGGTTGTGCCGCTGGGGCATTGATAATCGGCGCTGGCGTGGGTTCTGTGGTAACAGAATGGCGGCGCTTATGGCGCTTGCGCCAGCGTGCACACGAACGCGACGAAGCACGCGATTTGTTGCACAGCCACGGCACGGGTAAAGGCCGCGCATTTTGCGAAAAACTGGCGCAGCAGGCGGGTATTGATCAGTCTCATCCGGCGCTGCAGCGCTGGTATGCCTCAATCCATGAAACGCAGAACGATCGTGAAGTGGTTAGTTTGTATGCTCACCTGGTCCAGCCGGTTTTAGATGCCCAGGCGCGGCGCGAAATCAGCCGATCAGCGGCGGAGTCGACGTTGATGATTGCGGTCAGCCCGCTGGCGCTGGTGGATATGGCCTTCATCGCCTGGCGTAATTTGCGCCTGATTAATCGCATCGCCACGCTGTATGGCATTGAACTGGGGTATTACAGCCGCCTGCGCCTGTTTAAACTGGTCTTGCTGAATATCGCTTTCGCGGGTGCCAGCGAACTGGTGCGTGAAGTGGGGATGGACTGGATGTCGCAGGATCTCGCCGCGCGCTTGTCTACTCGCGCCGCTCAGGGAATAGGTGCCGGTTTACTGACCGCACGACTGGGGATCAAAGCTATGGAACTTTGCCGCCCGCTGCCGTGGATTGACAATGACAAACCACGTTTGGGTGATTTCCGTCGTCAGCTCATCGGTCAGGTAAAAGAGACGTTACAAAAGAGCAAAACGTCCGGCGAAAAATAGTGCACTTTCGGGCACTGATCGGATACCTTTACGCCGAAGTGCCCGTTTATCCATCGTTGTGTCAATGTTTGTTGACAGAAACCTTCCTGCCACTCGAATAGTGTCATATCATCATATTTATTGTTCTTTTTCATGTGAAGGTTCCCATGCGTCTGGAAGTCTTTTGTGAAGACCGACTCGGTCTGACCCGCGAATTGCTCGACCTACTGGTGTTAAGAGGCATCGATTTACGCGGTATTGAGATTGACCCAATCGGGCGGATTTACCTGAATTTTGCCGAACTGGATTTTGACAGTTTCAGCAGTTTGATGGCGGAAATACGCCGTATTGCGGGCGTTACCGATGTGCGCACTGTGCCGTGGATGCCTTCCGAGCGAGAACATCAGGCGTTGAGCGCATTGCTTGAAGCATTGCCTGAACCCGTGCTTTCTGTCGATATGAAAAGCAAGGTGGACATGGCAAACCCGGCGAGCTGTCAGCTATTCGGGCAAAAACTGGATCGCTTACGCAATCATACCGCTGCGCAATTGATTAACGGATTTAATTTTTTACGTTGGCTTGAGAGCGACCCGCAGGATTCACATAACGAACATGTAGTGATTAATGGACAAAATTTTCTGATGGAGATAACGCCAGTCTATCTTCAGGATGAAAACGACCAGCATGTCCTGACCGGTGCGGTAGTGATGCTGCGCTCAACAATCCGTATGGGCCGTCAGTTGCAAAATGTGGCTGCCCAGGATGTCAGCGCTTTCAGTCAGATTGTCGCCATCAGTCCTAAAATGAAGCATGCGGTAGAGCAGGCGCAAAAGTTAGCAATGTTAAGCGCGCCGCTGCTAATCACGGGTGATACCGGCACGGGTAAAGATCTCTTTGCTTACGCTTGCCATCAGGCAAGCCCGCGTGCGAGCAAACCTTATCTGGCGCTGAACTGTGCTTCTATTCCAGAAGATGCTGTAGAGAGTGAACTGTTCGGGCATGCGCCAGAGGGGAAAAAAGGATTCTTCGAACAGGCGAACGGCGGCTCGGTTTTGCTGGATGAGATTGGCGAGATGTCGCCGCGAATGCAGGCAAAATTATTGCGTTTTCTCAACGATGGCACTTTCCGTCGCGTTGGGGAAGACCACGAAGTGCATGTGGATGTGCGGGTAATTTGCGCGACGCAGAAGAATCTGGTCGAGCTGGTGCAAAAAGGCATGTTCCGCGAAGATCTCTATTATCGTCTGAACGTGCTGACGTTAAATCTGCCGCCGCTGCGGGACTGTCCGCAGGACATCATGCCGTTAACCGAGCTATTTGTTGCGCGATTTGCTGACGAGCAGGGCGTGCCGCGTCCGAAATTAGCTGCAGATCTGAATACCGTGCTTACACGTTATGCATGGCCGGGTAACGTGCGGCAGTTGAAAAACGCCATTTACCGCGCACTGACGCAACTGGAAGGTTATGAACTGCGTCCGCAGGATATTTTGCTGCCAGATTATGACGCTGCAACTGTGGCCGTTGGTGAAGATGCGATGGAAGGTTCGCTGGACGAAATCACCAGCCGTTTTGAACGTTCGGTATTAACCCAGCTTTATCGCAATTACCCCAGTACGCGCAAACTGGCAAAACGTTTGGGCGTTTCACACACCGCGATTGCCAATAAATTGCGGGAATATGGATTGAGTCAGAAGAAGAGCGAAGAATAAGTGGGATAAATGCCTGATGGCGCAATACCATCAGGCATAATAATTTACGCTTTCAGTACCGCGAGAGCTGCTTCGTAATCCGGCTCGGTGGTGATTTCATTGACCAACTGACTGAAGATCACATTATCATTTTCATCAATAACGACAACCGCACGTGCTGCCAGACCTTTCAGTGGGCCTTCAGCGATCTCAACGCCGTAAGCTTGCAGGAATTCAGCGTTACGGAAAGTGGAGAGAGTGATAACGTTGTTCAGACCTTCCGCGCCGCAGAAACGAGACTGAGCAAACGGCAGATCGGCGGAGATGCACAGCACAACCGTGTTGTCGATTTCGGTTGCCAGTTGGTTAAACTTACGTACTGATGCGGCGCAAACACCGGTATCAATGCTCGGGAAAATGTTCAGCACTTTGCGTTTGCCCGCAAACTGACCGAGGGTGACGTCAGACAGATCTTTTGCCACGAGAGTAAAAGTCTGCGCTTTGCTACCCGCTTGCGGGATGGAATTGGCGACTGTAACCGGGTTGCCCTGGAAATGAACGATTTGTGACATGATTATCTTTCCTGTTTACATATAGTTAACGTCACGCCTAGTTTATGCTAACTGTCAATAACACAGCAATCGCTATTTGCGCTTAATCCGCAGACCACCGCGGCAACAAGGAGTAAAGATGAGAACCGTTAAGGTATTTGAGGAAGCCTGGCCGTTACATACCCCGTTTGTTATTGCGCGAGGAAGCCGCAGTGAAGCGCGCGTGGTGGTGGTTGAACTGGAAGAAGATGGCGTCAAAGGTACGGGCGAATGTACGCCTTATCCGCGCTATGGCGAAAGTGATGCCTCAGTCATGGCGCAAATAATGAGCGTGGTCCCACAACTGGAAAAAGGGCTGACGCGCGCAGAGTTGCAAAAAGTTCTGCCTGCCGGTGCAGCGCGTAATGCGCTGGATTGTGCGCTGTGGGATCTGGCCGCAAGACAACAGCAGCAGACGCTGGCTGTACTTAACGGTATCTCTCTTCCTGAAACGATCACCACTGCGCAGACGGTAGTGATCGGTACGCCGGATCAGATGGCAGCCAGTGCCGCAGCACTATGGCAGGCTGGGGCTAAGCTGCTAAAAGTGAAGCTGGATAATCATCTTATCAGCGAGCGGATGGTGGCGATTCGCGCGGCAGTGCCGGATGCGACGTTAATTGTTGATGCTAATGAATCCTGGCGTGCGGAAGGACTGGCGGCTCGATGCCAGTTGCTGGCCGATTTAGGCGTCGCAATGCTGGAGCAACCTCTCCCGGCTCAGGACGATGCGGCGCTGGAGAATTTTATCCATCCATTGCCTATTTGCGCGGACGAAAGTTGTCATACCCGCAGCAACCTGAAGGCGCTGAAAGGGCGCTATGAGATGGTTAATATCAAGCTTGATAAAACCGGCGGCCTGACGGAAGCGTTGGCGCTGGCAACAGAAGCGCGTGCACAAGGTTTCAGCCTGATGTTGGGCTGCATGTTATGCACCTCACGCGCCATTAGCGCAGCATTACCGCTGGCGCCGCAGGTCAGCTTCGCCGATCTCGACGGGCCGACCTGGCTGGCGGTGGATGTGGAACCGGCTCTTCAGTTTACGACCGGCGAATTGCATCTTTAGGATGCCAGCGCAGTAAATTCGCCATCGCAAAAAGATATTTTTCGCTGGCTTCATCGGCGGAGATGGGGGGAAACTCAGCAGTGATACAGTGCAAGTTCAGGTCTGCACACCAACTGCCAAAGGATCCGGGGGTGTCGTAGCCGACGCTGGTTACCAGCGGCAATTCAAATGCCTGGGCCAGCCATTCACCTAATTCGCTGTGTCTGGGATCTTCAATACACGCCAGCGGATCGTGGAACGAGACGACCCAGGCGGGCTGAATGCGGTGAATGAGTTGGCATAACGCCTGGGTTTCAGGTTCGGAGCCGGGTTTATCTCCGGTCAGCAAGACAACGTCGCGCTCTTCGGCGGCACTGTTCCAGCGATAAACCGTTTCACCTTCCTTCCAGTTCGCCGCGGGAAAGTTTCGGTTTAAATCCACACCATTAGCATTGGCACGTAGACCCAACTGGCAACCGTCGGGATTCACACACAGCACCACATGATGGCGGCGCAAAGACGGTGTTAATGTGCGTAATGCGCAGGAGAGGGCGACGACGGAAGAATTCTCATCGCCGTGGGTACCAGCAAGAATCAAACCACTTTCGCTGCTGGCGGCATGGGCGGGAAACCAGAGCAGCGGCGCACCCAATAATGAACGTCCGTAATGTTCAGTTCCTGGGGGGAAAGCGCCCCGTTCGGCGCGTGGGCGAGTCACGGTCATAATCGTCTCTGACAATAGAAGTATTACAGGCAGTGTTGTGCAAATTTTGTGGATTATCAAATCCTTTTCGACAACGATATGTTATCGATCTTTTATCACTTTTTTGCCGGAAGTTATTTGCATTTCTTTAAGGAGAAACAAATAATTACGCATCAATATTAACGTCGGTTTGAGGGTAACTTATGAAGCACTCTGTTTCAGTAACTTGTTGTGCGCTGTTAGTCAGCAGCATTTCTCTTTCGTATGCTGCTGATGTTCCGAGCGGCACAGTACTGGCAGACAAGCAGGAGCTGGTGCGTCATATTAAGGATGAGCCTGCATCATTGGATCCCGCGAAAGCGGTTGGTTTGCCGGAGATTCAGGTGATTCGCGATTTGTTTGAAGGACTCGTGAATCAGAATGAAAAAGGGGAGATTGTCCCCGGCGTCGCCACCCAGTGGAAAAGCAATGACAACCGTATCTGGACCTTTACCCTGCGCGATGATGCTAAATGGGCAGATGGCACACCGGTTACCGCGCAGGATTTTGTCTATAGCTGGCAACGTCTGGTAGACCCGAAAACGTTGTCCCCATTTGCCTGGTTTGCCGCGCTGGCGGGGGTAAACAATGCTCAGGCGATTATTGATGGTAAAGCCACGCCTGACCAACTTGGCGTCACTGCCGTTGATGCCCATACCCTGAAAATCCAGCTTGATAAGCCATTGCCGTGGTTTGTTAATTTGACGGCCAACTTTGCCTTCTTCCCGGTGCAAAAAGCCAACGTTGAAAGCGGTAAAGATTGGACAAAACCAGGGAAACTTATCGGAAACGGCGCATATGTGCTTAAAGAACGCGTAGTGAATGAAAAGCTGGTGGTTGTACCGAATACCCATTATTGGGATAACGCAAAAACGGTACTGCAAAAAGTGACTTTCCTGCCGATTAACCAGGAGTCCGCTGCCACGAAACGTTATCTTGCAGGTGATATTGATATCACTGAGTCCTTCCCGAAAAATATGTATCAAAAGCTGTTGAAGGATATTCCAGGGCAGGTTTATACACCGCCGCAGCTGGGGACTTATTATTATGCCTTCAATACGCAAAAAGGTCCGACGGCAGATCAACGCGTTCGTTTGGCATTAAGTATGACGATTGACCGCCGCCTGATGACGGAAAAAGTATTAGGCACCGGTGAAAAACCAGCATGGCATTTTACGCCAGATGTTACTGCCGGATTTACGCCGGAGCCTTCGCCGTTTGAACAAATGAGTCAGGAAGAACTGAATGCGCAGGCAAAAACTTTGTTGAGCGCAGCCGGTTATGGTCCGCAAAAACCGCTGAAGCTGACGCTGTTGTATAACACTTCAGAAAACCATCAGAAAATTGCGATTGCCGTAGCGTCGATGTGGAAAAAGAATCTTGGTGTGGACGTCAAATTGCAAAATCAGGAATGGAAAACCTATATCGATAGCCGTAACACCGGTAATTTTGACGTTATCCGCGCATCATGGGTAGGGGACTATAATGAACCGTCTACCTTCCTGACGCTGTTAACGTCAACGCACTCGGGAAATATTTCACGGTTTAATAATCCGGCATACGATAAAGTGCTGGCCCAGGCGTCGACTGAAAATACCGTTAAAGCGCGCAATGCCGATTACAACGCGGCAGAGAAAATTCTCATAGAACAAGCGCCTATTGCACCGATTTACCAGTATACCAATGGGAGATTAATCAAACCGTGGTTGAAAGGTTATCCAATTAATAACCCGGAAGATGTGGCGTATAGTCGCACAATGTATATTGTGAAGCATTAATATGATGTCATCTGGCGCGTTTATGCGCGCCAGATTTAACAACCCCGATAAAATACCTTCTTTTTTAAAATCCCCCCTATAAAAATCACACCCAAGATAATTATTTGAATTTTTCTGCCAATGTCCAGCATAAATAATAATCAAATATTTTATTTAAAAGGTGTATTACATACTCCCAATATAAGTTGTGCTTTACTTTTCTTTACAACGCAAGACGTATTGCGTTCCTTGTGAAAATTTTCATTCGCAAACAGACACACAGCTAAAATGGGGTGGTAAAATGAAAAAATCCTTAGCTATTCCTTTAGTTATCTCGTTATTACTCCTTCATTATCCTTCTTTAAGCCTGGCCGCAGAATCACTGCCCGATGCCACGTCGTTGGGGCTGGAAAACTTAACGAATGATCTCTCACGACAAGAATTGTTTGTAAAAATACTGGAATCGGATCCATCTCGTGATAAAGAGTTTGATTCCTTTGCGGTAAAAAAATATTTTAAATTTCCGGCTGATGTCGCTTACGATTCGGTATTGAATCAACCACGACCCAGTTCTTTATTTGGTGTGGATATCAGCCATCATAACGGTAAAAACTTCCCGATCGAACTGTTGGCAAAAAATAAGTCTGTGTTCTTGTATATGAAGTCCAGTCAAGGAACGCGTTATGTTGATCCTGAATTCGCCGGTTTTTGGCAGCGGGCTGGGGATACTGAGCGAGGGATAAAACTTCACCGTGGGGCCTACCACTTTCTTTCCAGTGGCACACCGGCAGACGACGCGGAATTGTGGGGACGCAAGCAGGCAATGACGTTTGTTAAAGTTATTAAAGCCAATGGCGGGTTAAGGGCGACAGATATGCCACCGGCGGTGGATGTTGAGTGGGATGTAGATTCATCAACAGGTAAGGACCGCTGGCAGAAGCGTAAACCCACTGAAATAATCACGATGATCAAGGCATTCACCGCGCAGGTAGAAGCCGATTTAGGGCGTAAACCGGTTATCTACACTGCGCGGGCGTGGTGGAAAGATGCCGTCGGCGGAGAAAAAAGTTTTGCCCAGGTTGCAGAACATAATCTGTGGCTGGCTGATTATTCTAATCAGGCACAGGCCAGCGAAACGCCGCGTTCAATTAACCAGACAAAATGGGCAATCTGGCAGTTTACCGATGCTGCGCAGCTTAATTTGGGATCAAGTCAGAAATTCGATGCCAGTATATACAAGGGCCCGACCGCTGAGTTTTATTCCACTCTGGGTGTGCAGGAGTTTTAAATCATGAACAGGCGATGGCCAAATTTATGTAAAACGGTCCTGGGGCTGTTAATTGCAGGAATATCACTGGGAATGACTGATGCCCGCGCAGATGACATTTGCAAAAATGGCGCAATGGTCCCTGATGAATATTGTCATTTTTTTGTCCACTATGGGCCAGAGAACCCAGGGAAACTGGATATCCGGATCAGTGATGCGTTAAAAATACCCGATCAGGATGCAGCGAAAACGCGCTCCATCGGGTTGATTATTGCAATTTCAAAATATCCACTATTACATGCAGATATTCCGGCAGCCGCGGTGGATGGCCAAAGAATGGCTGATTTTCTGATCAACGGACAGAAGTTTGATGAGGTTATTTTATTGAGAGATCAGGAAGCTTCATTAGATAATATTAATTATTTTTTAAAGGAATATTTACCTGCCAGAGGGATGATGTTTGATAAGAAAGCTCGCTTGTTAATTGCTTATTCAGGCCATGGTCGTTTTGGCACTCAAAATGGTAATTCTGATAAAGCACCTGCATTTGTATTGAGCAACGCTACGGATATTGATGGTTCAAAAGGCATGTATGAAATGCCAGCTCTGAACACACAACTTAATATTCTGGCAAAGCGTTATTTCCATGTTCTGACTTTAGTCAATGCCTGCTTTGGTTCTGGCTTGTATGGCATGACTATCGGCGCGGGTAATTCTAACTCGTACAGTAATCCTGGTGCCTATGCAATAGCTGCCGGTGATGATAAAACAGAGGTTTACTCACTGGAGGCAAAGCGCGGCAGTGTCTTTTTCGATACAATTATCAAAGGAGTAACGAATGGCGTTGCCGACGAACGTTTTGGTAAGTCGTATATGGTAAAAGTAGATGGAAAAAAGGAATACTACGCAGGAATAACCAGAACGTTGAGTTTATTTATCTATGTTAATGATCAATATTCAGATATTAATGAAAAACTGGATGAACAAGGTAAAGGATTACATTTAAGCGATGCCTGGATAGGTGCAACAGAAATGCCAGCGGGTCCAGGGGGATTCTTCTTCATCAATGAACCTGCGGCAAGTCGTCTGGATAATAAGACTCAGCTGGCTGCGGGTAAAGCAGGGGAGTTTACGAATATTGATGTAGCCTCATTCTCGATTGATAAGTCAGCCCCTGTCCCCGCAGATAATCAGGAAAATGATAATAAATCGATTGAGATTCCTTATGGCCCCGTAAGTGCAATTCCCAACCGTCCTGACATTCGTATTTTTAAAACGCCGGAAATTTACCCAATTCACGGACATGATATTTCTTCTAACGATGGTGAAATAGACTGGAAATTATTCCAGGAAAAATCGTCTGCGCGTTTTGTGTATGCGAGAGTAGTTGGCTGGAGAGGTCCTGATTCATCATTTAAGTCTCACTGGAAACAATTAGCAGATTCCAAATTTGACCGTGGAGGTTATTTCAAATATGATTTTTGCCGCACACCTGAGGCGCAATTGGAAACGGCAAAAAGTCTCCTGCCCGCAGAGCCGAAAATGTTACCGCCCGGCATTTTATTGGTAAATCCTGAAGGTGAAGATACAACTCAACTAAACTGCTTTAAAAAATCGGGAATGGCTAATGCACGTAATGATATTTTGCGTTTTGCCGATTTAATCTACCAAAATTATCACAAAACCCCCATATTTTATGGAAATCATAATAACCTGTCACATTTCATGGATAGTCGATTCGAGCAGTATATGGTGTGGATGGGGTATTGGGGACAAGCTGGTGTGAAGCTTGAAGGACGCAATCCCTGGACGCTTTGGCAATATTCAGGGAATGAAACGGTACCGGGGATCGGTCACAGTACGGAGTCTGAAGTTTTCTTTGGTACTGAGGAACAATATGTTCAGTTTAAAGCTGGCGAGAATAATGTCGCGCTGGCTGCTGTTAATTGAATAATAAATAAGACTGGATGGCGAATAAGCATATCGCCATCCAGTTTCTGCAGGTTATTACTTCACCTGTTCTGGTAGTGTGTTATTCTCCATATACAACGTCTGGCTGGGGAAGGCAAAATCCGCGCCATGCGACTGTACAATATCGATAATTTTCAAATATACGTCCTGCTGGGCGGCAAGCCATTCGGCCCAAACCGTGGTTTTAGTAAAACAATAAACCATAATATTTAGCGACGAATCGGCAAACTGGTTGAAATAAACCAATAGGGTTTGCTGCTGGTCGATGGCGGGATGATTTGTAAGCATTTCGCGTACCGCTTCGACAATAGCGCCCACTTTAGCCGCATCTTCATAACGTAAACCAATGGTCGTAGTAATACGACGGTTGGTCATTCGACCGGGGTTTTCAACGCTGATAGATGAAAACAGTGAGTTCGGCACGTACAGCGGACGATGATCAAATGTGGTGATTTTAGTCATTCGCCAGCCAATTTCTGCCACCGTTCCTTCGATATTTCTGTCAGGAGAACGGATCCAGTCGCCAATACTAAAGGGGCGATCAAAATAGAGCATAATGCCGGAAAAGAAGTTGCTCAGAATATCCTTACCGGCCATACCTACTGCAAGGCCACCAATACCACCAAAAGTCAGCAAGCCTGAAAGGCTCATGCCGAAATGTTCGCCATAGAGCAGAACAATGACGACGATGATGCTGATTTTGATGATCCGCGACATAATCCGTGCACTGGTAATATCGCGGCCTTTTTTAATCTGCTTCCGTTCAAACTGATTGATTAGAAGGAATAACTTAACCGTCAGGATAAGGGCTATCAGTGACGTACAGATAAAATCAACGGCGTCCGGTGTGATAAATTTGAGTTTGTAGTTTTCGATGACATAATTAATGATGCTACCAACAGCACTGATAATTATGGTGTAGATTAAAAATTGCACTGCGTGGAATAAGAATCCTTTTCTTTTATGATTTCCACGGCGAAACCAAAAGCTCATAAGAATCAATGCTGCGCAGCTACCGAAAATAATGACCAGATTAAGCGCATTATTTGTAAACAGTTCAGCGATCATTGTTTTATTAGGCTCCTCCAGATTGTTGACGTCATGCCGGAAACCCCTGGCGGGGTTATTTTATCGCGATAATTCATGCATATCATCAATAGGCAGGGAAGGAAGTAGCAACATTAGCTAATTTATCAACGAGTTGATGATATGTTACGCGACAATCTATTGCTTTCAGGGCAGACAACACCAAAATGTCATGGTATTGTTACACACAAGTAACAAAGGGTTTATCTGCAAAAGGATTATATTATGATCATGGCGAAACTGAAGTCAGCGAAAGGGAGAAAGTTTCTCATAGGTTTGTTGGCGGTTTTCATTATTGCGGCGTCGGTAGTGACTCGCGCGACTATCGGTGGTGTTATTGAACAATACAATATCCCGCTGTCCGAATGGACGACATCCATGTATGTGATTCAGTCATCGATGATTTTTGTCTATAGTCTGGTCTTTACCGTGTTACTGGCAATCCCGCTGGGTATTTATTTCCTCGGTGGAGAGGAAAAGTAAGTAAAAGAAAAGGCCCGTAACTTCGGGCCTTGAAAGTAAGTGACGAACGATTAATCGTCGTCTTCGTCATCCAGTTCGACAGGTGTCTGGTATTGGTCGGGTTTAATCACCAGCAGGTCGCAGCGAAGATGATCAATCACTTGTTCCGCCGTATTGCCAAGGAATGCCGCAGAAATACCAGTGCGTCCTACGGTTCCCAGAACCACAATCCCTGCCTGTAAATGCTCCGCTAAATCGGGAATCACTTCTTCCGGTAGACCTTTTTCGACATGCGTCATTTTCTCGTCAATGCTGAATTTCTGCCGCAGGGCTTTCATCGCCAGTAAATGTTGCCCGCGAATAGCATCGTTATAAACGCTTGGATCAAATTCCGGCAGTTCAATCGCAATATTGATGGGGGTTACTGGATAAGCACCAACCAGATGTACCTCGGTGTGGTTGACCTGGTCCGCCAGTTCGATCGTCTCTTTCACCAGTTTTTCATTGAGCGCATTATGATACGGCTCTTCGCTGGCGAGATTCACCGCCACCAGCGCCTTACCCCCTTCCGGCCACGGCTGGTCTTTCACCATCCACACCGGGCTCGGGCATTTGCGTAACAGGTGCCAGTCTGTTGGCGTAAAAATCACCGCTTCCAGGCGGTCATGTTGGTGCGCCATTTTTAGCACCAGATCGTGCCCACCGCTAAGTACTTCCTGAATGATGGCTTCGAAAGGACGGTTATGCCAGACCACTTTAATTTCAATGGGAACGCCAGCGTTAAGATAATATTTCGCCTGCTCGTGGATCCACGCAGTACGCTGACTAATGACGCCCTGACGCATGGCGGTCCGCTCATCCGGGGAGAGTAGGGTAGTCATCTCGTATGAGAAGTCATAAATAGGCAAAAAGGCTTTAATTTTGCCACCAATCCGTTGATGCAAATAAACAGCTCGCCGTAATGCGGGTTGATCGTCCTGATTAGGATCGATAACAACAAGCATGTTCTGATACATAGCCATACAGAGTCTCCTTACAACAACTGTCAATGCAGTTTGTATTAAAAGAGTAACCTAGATCTGGTGAATGAAACAGTGATGAACCTTCTGCCAGATCAATAAATGAGAAAAATTTAATGATATGACAGAAGGATAGTGAGTTATGCGGAAAAATCAGGCGACGTTGCGTGTATGACCGGCTAGTTGGGCCAGCGCATCGTTATTTTCGATGGTGATATATTTACCTTTGACTGCCAGCATGCCGCTTTTCTGGAAGCGCCCCAGCAGACGGCTGATGGTTTCAACTGTCAGGCCCAGATAGTTACCGATATCGCCACGAGTCATCGTCAGGCGGAATTCACGAGGGGAGAAGCCGCGTTGGGCAAAACGACGGGACAGATTATAGATAAATGCAGCCAGACGTTCTTCGGCATTTTTCTTCGACAACAGCAGGATCATGTCCTGATCACCTTTAATTTCGCCGCTCATCAGACGCATCATTTGTTGGCGCAAATTTGGCATTTTACCGGACAGATCGTCCAGCGTTTCGAACGGAATTTCACACACCATCGAGGTTTCCAGCGCCTGGGCGAAGCTTGGATGATGACCGCTGCCTATGGCATCGAAACCCACCAGATCGCCTGCTAAATGAAAGCCAGTGATTTGCTCGTCGCCTTGCTCTGTAATGGTATAACTTTTAATCGTACCGGAGCGGATGGCATAAAGCGATTTAAGTTCATCACCAGCCTTAAACAGCGTCTGGCCTTTCTGAATAGGCTTCTTTCGCTCAATGATATTATCAAGCTGATCAAGCTCATGTTCGTTGAGTGTGAACGGGATGCAAAGCTGACTGATGCTGCAATCCTGGCAATGGATAGCACAACCGCCAGACTGAATGCGCCGTATAATTCGCTTTTCCGGGATCATAGGTCTGCTCAAGCCGTAATTGATATTTGTCAATTTTAACATCTTTTTAGGGAGCAAGTAAGTCTAAGCAAACCTTAACAGCGGAGAATTCCGATAATAGATGTAAATTTATGTCTATCTAATTGAAAAACCTTAGATTGTTAAGGGTAACTTTACGTAAAACTGTGAACACGCAGGCACAAATTGCTTAATGTTTACAGTAAAAGATAACCTTCATGGCGCAATAGCCACTCTTTTCGCTGCACTCCGCCTGCATATCCTGTCATCGTGCCGTTTCGGCCAATGACCCGGTGACAAGGCACCACAATACTGATCGGGTTTGCACCGTTGGCTGCGCCGACGGCACGCGCGGCCCCTGGGCGGCCTAGTTGTTCTGCCAGTTGACCGTAATGCATTACCTGTCCACACGGGATAGTGCGTAGCGTTTTCCATACTTCCCGTTGAAATGGCGTACCGCCGGTGGCAGTGGGTAGGGAATCAATAATGCTTAGATTACCGGCAAAATAATCACGAAGTTTATCGCTTAACCCGCCGGGATTGGTGGCGGAAATACGCTCATAACCTTCTTTGCGATAATGGATGTCCAGCAATTGCACCATGCGATCGCTATACTCTTCCCACTCAACCGCCCGCAGACGAAATTGTTCATCGCAAATAACCCACAGAGGACCCAGTGGCGTGGCAATTTTTTCTTCAAGTAATCTCAGCATCCGTTCTCTCTTAAGATAAATGTGGGTAAACCCCCGACTAATCAGCAGACCGACAAGATACCATGCAAGCAACATTAGCAGCCATACCACAAGAAGATAAGAGGGTACGGTACGACTAATGAATAGTAGGTACCTGGATTAGTTTCCGGTTTGATCGATAGCGCTGAGGTGGATTTCCGGGCTAAATGCGTCTGCCGCTTCGTTACTTCTCCCGACACCAGCGAGAATGTGGTTTTCTGCAATGCAAACAAATGAATAAAAAAATAGAGCCTGTCGACATCCGCCAGACTCTACAGTACACACAGCAGTGCATCCGCGTCTTGAATCCGGCCTGCTTCCTGTCAGCCGGTGACAGTGTTATAACGGTTTTGCCCATCAGTTGCCAATTTTCTTCAGTGACAGATTTCACGAAAATATATGTTAAAACGGTCATCTCCTGATTGAATAATCATGCATCGTTAATCGACTGGTGAATTTAGCGGATGATTAACCTGTGCGGCGTTTAAACATATTGCAGAGTGATTTGCTGAAGTATATTTCAGGCGAAGTGCAACAAATTACCGTCATCATATATTGGTTGCTGTGATGGACAAATCGCCTTAATTAGGGCCTGTGCAGGCTCACTCCCGGCTTAAACTGTTCGATACTGCAACCAGGCTGGTATAAAATGCCCCGCCTGCGGGGACACTAGCCTGTATGGAGCAAGATGTTGCTTCAACTTGCGAAGTGAACGATACAGCAAGCATCAGATGTATGAAAAATTAACTCGTCTGGATCACGACGTGCGAAGGTACATAGGAGGTTACATGAACCTTGACGACAAATCGCTGTTTCTTGACGCCATGGAAGATGTCCAACCACTGAAACGTGCTACTGATGTCCACTGGCATCCTGTGCGTAACCAACGTGCGCCACAGCGTATAGACACGCTGCAACTTGATAATTTCCTCACCACAGGATTTCTCGACATCATCCCGCTAAATCAGCCCCTGGAATTTCGTCGGGAAGGTTTGCAACATGGGGTGATCGATAAGCTACGCAGCGGCAAATATCCGCAACAGGCTAGCCTGAATTTACTTCGCCAGTCGGTGGAAGAGTGCCGCAAAATGGTGTTTAGTTTTATTCATCAGGCGCGGGCGGATGGTTTGCGTAATGTACTTATTATTCACGGCAAAGGCAGAGAAGATAAGTCTCACGCCAACATTGTCCGTAGTTATGTCGCACGTTGGCTGACAGAGTTTGATGATGTACAGGCTTATTGCACCGCGCTACCGCATCATGGCGGCAGCGGGGCGTGTTACGTTGCACTGCGTAAAACAGCGCAGGCGAAACAAGAAAACTGGGAGCGTCACGCTAAACGCAGTCGATAATTCATTGACGCTTCCGCGCTATTGAAAATATCAAGCCGCCAGTACGCGGTTGCGTCCGTCATTTTTCGCCCGATACAACGCATCATCTACGCGTTTAAACAATTCATCGATACCTTCATTGCCTTCGTGATGTGCCACGCCAATGCTGACCGTAAAACGCGGTAAGCCAGAAATACTCACTTTTGCCACGCTCAATCGGATAGTTTCAGCGAGAGAAATTGCGGTATCCAGCGGAGTTCTGGGTAATAACAAGACGAACTCTTCACCTCCCCATCGAAACACCATATCGCCTTTGCGAGCGCAGTTTTCGAGCGTACGAGCCAGAGTGCATAAAACTTCATCACCTTTCTGGTGACCGTACAGGTCATTAATATGCTTAAAACGATCGGTGTCGATAAGCAGCAAACTGTAATCCTGAGCGATTGCGAGATGCTGCATCTGGCCTTGCTCGGTGATGTGATAAAATTGTCGGCGGTTAAGTAACCCCGTCAACGCGTCATGGTGAGCCGCGTGTTCCAGTTGTTGTTCCAGCCTTTTTTGCTCGGTAATGTCATGCACGATGCATAACATTAACTTGTCGCCATAAATCTCAATTGGCCCGGCATAAGTTTGCACATGGCGAGTGGAACCATCTGCCAGCTTATGGACAAAGTTAAGAGGTTTATGTCCGCCGGGTAAACGCGAAATTTCATGCATGACAGGCATCACGCGACGCCCAAGACTATTAATTTCCCAGGTGTGTTTCTGACAGATTGTTTCATGGTTATAGCCATAGAAATTGAGTGCGGCCACATTGGCGTCGACAATTTGGCCATCACGCGAGGGATCTATCAACAGCATTGGCGCGGAATTAGTCAGAAAAAAACGCGCATAAAACCCTTGTTTTTTACGCTGATAATTTGCAGATCGGCTGGCTTTTAAGCCCAGACTTGCGGGTGTCTCCATCCCTTCAAATATAATCACTTCCCCAGAATCACCAATCTCTTTGAGGGTTAACCGACAGCTTAGTGCTGTCTCTTCACCATTACGCTTGACCGTGAGAATTTCTACAATATCGAGTTGGTTATGCAGGTCTACGAGATATTTTGGTAGTTCGTTTTGGGAGGAGACGGAATAGAGGCCGGTTCGTAGCTGACTAAAAGTGAGTTCTTGCATCAACAGTTGCGCAGCGCTATTGGCATAAATTAACCGTTCCTCGAAGGGGGAAACGATCCAGACAGGACTGGTTAATAAGTCCAGGGTATTGAAGTTGTGCGTAGTCATTGAAATCCCGTTATTTTTATCAATTTTCTATTGTTATCTGATCGCAAAAATGCCACCACGAATGATCAGATAATTCTGATAATGATAGACGCTATTTAACACTTTACCCCTTTTCTAATCATGAAAAGTATTTTGCTTTCTGTATTTAGTTTTGACAGGATTTTATTAATCATTTCAGGGTAATGGGGTGAGGAGATGTTGCGTAAGATGACCAGAAGACTAGACTACAAAATAAAGCATTGATAATGGAGGCACTGTGGAAACGATTAAGGGAGCGGACATAAATGTACCGGATGCAGTATTTGCCTGGATGTTGGATGGTAAAGGCGGCGTTAAACCGCTGGAAAATACAGATGAGATAGATGAAGAGCATCCCTGCTGGCTCCACCTTAATTATGTGCACCATGACAGCGCGCAGTGGCTGGCAACGACACCATTGCTACCAAATAACGTGCGTGACGCGCTGGCAGGGGAAAGCACGCGACCCAGAGTCAGCCGTCTTGGTGAAGGGACGTTGATTACGTTGCGCTGCATTAATGGCAGTACTGATGAACGTCCCGACCAGCTGGTCGCCATGCGTGTTTATATGGACGGTCGGTTCATTGTCTCGACCCGACAACGTAAAGTACTGGCGTTAGACGATGTAGTTAGCGATCTGGAAGAGGGGACCGGCCCGACTGATTGCGGAGGCTGGCTGGTGGATGTGTGTGATGCATTAACCGATCACTCCAATGAGTTTATAGAGCAACTGCACGATAAAATTATCGACCTGGAAGATAATTTACTTGATCAACAAATTCCGCCGCGCGGTTTCCTGGCACTACTACGAAAACAACTCATTGTTATGCGTCGCTATATGGCGCCGCAGCGAGATGTTTATGCTCGTCTTGCCAGTGAGCGCCTGCCCTGGATGAATGACGATCAACGGCGCCGAATGCAGGATATTGCTGACCGTCTTGGGCGCGGTCTGGATGAGATTGACGCGTGCATTGCGAGAACTGGCGTGATGGCGGACGAAATCGCCCAAGTGATGCAGGAAAATTTAGCCCGCCGTACTTACACAATGTCATTGATGGCAATGGTCTTTTTACCCAGTACATTTTTAACCGGGTTATTTGGCGTTAACCTCGGCGGTATTCCAGGTGGAGGATGGCAATTTGGTTTTTCGCTTTTTTGTATTCTGTTAGTTGTTCTTATTGGTGGTGTTGCTTTATGGTTGCATCGTAGTAAATGGTTGTAACAAAAGCAATTTCCCCGGGTTTCTGTATACAAAAACGCCGTAAAGTTTGAGCGAGGTCAATAAACTCTCTACCCAATCAGGGCAATATCTTCCACGCAGGTGAATGCAACGTCAAGCGATGGGCGTTGCGCTCCATATTGTCTTACTTCCTTTTTTGAATTACTGCATAGCACAATTGATTCGTACGACGCCGACTTAGATAAGTCGGCTTTTTTTTGTCTGTTATCTGTCAACGTCTACCCTTTAAGAGTCTACCCAATGACCAAAGGGAAATATGATGACACTCATTTATTTGCAAATTCCTGTCCCTGAACCGATTCCTGGCGATCCCGTCCCAGTCCCCGATCCAATCCCTCGTCCACAACCTATGCCCGACCCGCCGCCCGATGAAGAACCGATTAAATTGTCGCAACGTGAGCGTAGATCTGCGAGGATACGCGCCTGCTAACTTTGCGCTGATGACCACGAGAATAGATTGTGACCGCTTTTTCTACCCTGAACGTTTTGCCTCCCGCCCAGCTCACTAACCTTAATGAGTTGGGTTACTTAACCATGACACCAGTGCAGGCCGCCGCACTTCCGGCGATCCTTGCTGGAAAAGATGTTCGCGTGCAGGCGAAAACCGGCAGCGGAAAAACCGCGGCATTTGGCCTCGGGTTGTTACAGCAAATTGATGCGTCGCTGTTTCAGACTCAGGCTTTAGTGCTGTGTCCGACTCGTGAACTGGCGGATCAAGTCGCAGGGGAGTTACGTCGGCTGGCGCGTTTCCTACCAAATACCAAGATCTTGACCTTATGCGGCGGTCAGCCGTTTGGTATTCAGCGCGATTCACTGCAACACGCGCCGCATATCATCGTGGCAACGCCGGGGCGTTTGCTGGATCACCTGCAAAAAGGCACTGTTTCGTTAGATGCGTTGAATACGTTGGTCATGGATGAAGCCGACCGTATGCTAGATATGGGGTTTAGCGACGCAATTGATGAAGTCATCGGTTTTGCGCCAGCTTCTCGCCAGACGCTTCTCTTCTCTGCCACCTGGCCGGAAGCGATCGCCGCGATAAGCGGTCGTGTGCAACGAGATCCCCTGGCGATTGAAATAGACACAACAGATGCTCTTCCGCCTATTGAACAACAATTTTATGAGACATCCAGCAAGGGCAAAATTCCGTTGTTGCAACGGTTATTAAGTTTGCATCAGCCAGCGTCTTGTGTGGTGTTTTGTAACACCAAAAAAGATTGCCAGG
The DNA here is from genome assembly GCF_005781125.1 of Escherichia sp. E2748. NCBI lineage: Bacteria > Pseudomonadati > Pseudomonadota > Gammaproteobacteria > Enterobacterales > Enterobacteriaceae > Escherichia > Escherichia sp. E2748. The sequence continues at coordinate 30,478 of NZ_VATP01000002.1, read as the reverse complement.
CTGTGTGTGACGCGCTGAATGAAGTAGGGCAAAGTGCATTGTCGTTACATGGCGATCTGGAACAGCGCGATCGCGACCAGACGTTGGTTCGTTTTGCCAACGGTAGCGCTCGTGTGCTGGTAGCGACCGATGTCGCTGCGCGTGGTCTGGATATTAAATCGCTTGAGCTGGTGGTGAACTTTGAGCTGGCGTGGGATCCTGAAGTTCATGTGCATCGTATCGGGCGTACGGCGCGTGCCGGGAATAGCGGTCTGGCAATCAGTTTCTGTGCGCCAGAAGAAGCACAGCGCGCTAATATCATTGCCGACATGTTGCAGATGAAACTTAACTGGCAAACGTTACCAGCCAGCAGGGACATTGTGTCGCTGGAGGCAGAAATGGCAACGTTGTGTATCGATGGTGGGAAAAAAGCCAAAATGCGGCCGGGTGATGTATTAGGCGCGCTGACAGGAGATATCGGGCTTGATGGTGCGGATATTGGCAAAATCACCGTGCACCCAGCGCATGTCTATGTCGCAGTGCGACAGGCTGTTGCTCATAAGACATGGAAGCAGTTACAGGGCGGCAAGATTAAAGGAAAAACTTGCCGGGTACGGTTATTAAAATAACGATATGTTGAATTGCCTGATGCAAGGCTAAACATCTCGCCGGATGCGACGCTGGCCGCGTCTTATCCGGCATGCATAAGAGTAGCCCGATAATCTTACGCATCGGGCGTTATCCTGATTATTTCACTTCAACCACATTCAGCCGCAGTTCATCCAGCTGATTTTCGTCTTCTTCAGGCTGCCAGCCCATCGGTTGTAGTGGGAGCTCTTCGCGATCAAACGCCAGATCACCGCCGTTAACCACTTCTGAACCGTGGGTAATACCTTTGAAATCGAACAGACTGGTATCGCACAAATGAGACGGCACTACATTTTGCATCGCGCTGAACATTGTCTCGATACGTCCCGGATAACGCTTATCCCAGTCGCGGAGCATATCGGCAATCACCTGACGTTGCAGGTTAGGCTGCGAGCCGCACAGGTTGCACGGAATAATTGGGAACGCTTTCGCATCGGCAAAACGCTGAATATCTTTTTCGCGGCAGTAGGCCAGCGGACGAATCACGATATGTTTGCCATCATCGCTCATCAGTTTCGGCGGCATCCCCTTCATCTTGCCACCGTAGAACATATTTAAGAACAGTGTTTGCAGGATATCGTCGCGGTGGTGACCCAGTGCGATTTTCGTGGCACCCAGTTCTGTTGCGGTGCGATAAAGGATACCGCGACGCAGACGAGAGCAGAGCGAGCAGGTAGTTTTTCCTTCAGGGATTTTCTCTTTTACGATCCCGTAAGTATTCTCTTCAACAATCTTATACTCAACGCCCAGCTTATCGAGATACTCCGGCAGGACGTGTTCCGGGAAACCAGGCTGTTTCTGGTCGAGGTTAACGGCAACCAGCGAGAAATTGATTGGCGCGCTTTGCTGCAAATTACGCAGGATCTCCAGCATGGTATAGCTGTCTTTGCCCCCGGAGAGGCAAACCATAATGCGGTCGCCATCTTCAATCATATTGAAGTCAGCAATGGCTTCGCCCACGTTACGACGCAGACGTTTTTGCAATTTGTTGAGATTGTATTGTTCTTTCTTACTAATTTCTTGATTTTGCGACATTTAATAGCGACTCAATTCGTTATATGGCATCAGAAAAGTATGCGTCATGCCGGAACGCCCAGCATAAGAAATCTGATATAAAAACTGTGGCGTGTATGGTACGGATTAGAGGGGAAAATGTCAGCACATTTGCGAAATGAATCAAAAAGCCCGCAGCGGTCTGCGGGCGTTAGTGTTAGCGCACGACCAGCACTGAGCACTCGGCGTGACGTACTACGGCAGCGGCGTTAGAGCCGAGCAGGTAGGTGGTGATATCCGGTCGATGAGAAGCAATGATTATCATGTGAGCAGGGATTTTTTTCGCCATTTCCAGAATACGGTCTTTTGGCGAACCTTCTTCAACATGGACATGCACTCTGTCAGTCGGCAGTTTGAATTTTTTAATGACTTTTTCCAGTTGCGATTTGGCTTCCGCTTTCAGGTCATCCATTGCCGGTAACTCTGCGGAATACGCTAATCCCAGAGAGGCATAGTAGGGTAGCGAAGGTATTACCGTCAGGAAATGAACCTCTGCATCATCAATCTTTGCCTCTGCCTCAACGTGGCTAATCACACGTTGAGTTAATTCTGAATCTGAAATATCGATAGGGACAAGAATCGTTCTGTTCATAAAACCTCCTGTTTTAGTATCCGCATAAAGTGTAACGCCAGATGACTCATTTTGTGTAATGACGGAGTTCACATTTTTAATTTAGATCAAGGGAGGAGAAATATGAAGAAAATGCCCGCCAAACGGCGGGCAGGCAAGATTAAAACTGGTATACCAGACCTAAAGCAACGATATCATCGGTAGAGATACCGTTCGCAGCGTAGAAGCTGTCATCATCATCAAGTAGGTTGATTTTATAATCAACATAGGTGGACATGTTTTTGTTGAAATAATATGTTGCGCCAACGTCGGCGTATTTAACCAAATCTTTATCGCCATCAGTACCGACTAAATCGTTGCCTTTAGACATCAGGAAGGAGACAGCCGGACGCAGGCCAAAATCAAACTGATACTGGGCAGTAACTTCAAAGTTCTGGGTTTTGTTGGCAATCGTATTTGCTGAATTGCCGTAAGGCGTCATGTTACGGGTTTCAGAGTACATGGTTGCAAGGTAGATATTGTTAGCATCGTATTTTGCCCCTGCCGTCCATGCGTCAGCCTTATCGCCTTTTGCAGTAGAGAATTCAGCCTGTTGGTTGGTACGATCAGAACTGGTATACGCAGCACCAATGCTCACCCCCATACCTAAGTCGTAGGTAGAGGAGATACCGAAACCGTCGCCATTGGCATTCTTAATATTACGACTGCCGCCGTTTGCAGTACCTTCTTGCTCATGACTAACCTGGTTTTCGTTCGCTCCCTGATACTGCACAGCAAAGTTCAGGCCATCAACCAGACCGAAGAAATCGGTGTTACGGTAGGTCGCGACGCCGTTTGCACGACCGGTCATATAGTTATCGGCTTTGGTATAAGAATCGCCACCGAATTCAGGCAGCATATCTGTCCAGCCTTCGATGTCGTACATCACACCATAATTACGACCATAGTCAAATGAACCGAAGTCACCAAATTTCAGACCAGCAAATGCCAGACGAGTCCAGGAGTCGCCTTTATCATTTTCAGAGCCATTAGCCTGAACGTTATATTCCCATTGACCATAACCAACCAGTTGATCGGTAATTTGAGTTTCGCCTTTAAAACCAAAACGTACATAAGTTTGATCGCCATCACTATTCGCATTATCAGAAAAATAATGCAGGCCATCGACTTTGCCGTACAGGTCTAATTTATTGCCGTCTTTATTATAAATTTCTGCTGCATGTGCAGCACCTGCGGCGAGCAGGGCAGGGATTAAGAGCGCCAGTACTTTGCTTTTCATTGAATAAATCCTTTAGTTATTTTATTTGCCTTAATTTCCCCTGTTTGGGGAATGAAAACATCCTAAAGGAGAAGTTCAGTTAGCAGATAAATATCATTTGTTACGCCTTAAGTAAAACCTTAATCAAATAATTCTATGGAAATAGTAATAAGTTTGATGAATGTGTTTCTGGGGAATCATGCAAAATAAAAATTATACATTTAATAAAGCATGGGTTATTCTGCGCGGGTTATATGCCTTTATTGTCACAGATTTTATTTTTGGTTGGGCCATTGCATTACTAATGTTTTTCCAACGAATAAAAAGACAAGCCCGAACTTTCGTTCGGGCTTTTTTTTGAATTGGATAATAGTTATCCAGAAAGGTTACTCGGTGCTATTTTTTTCCGCCTTTCCGGCCATTTGTGCCAGGAAGTCATAACGTTTTTGCAAATCAGCGGCGGCATCTTTCCATAACTGTTCGGCCACTTCCGGCTGTTGCGTGTTCAGACGGCGGAAACGCTGTTCATGAAGAAGCGTTTCTTCCAGAGCTTCTGAAGGCGGGCGGGAATCCAGCGCCAGCGGCAGTTTACCTTCATCGGCTCGACGCGGGTCAAAGCGATACAGCGGCCAGAAGCCAGTTGCGGTGAGTTGACGCATCTGGTCGTGACTTAATGCCAGGTCATAACCGTGCTCTTCACATGGGCTGTAAGCAATAATCAGCGATGGACCCGGATACGCTTCTGCTTCCTGTATCGCTTTCACCGTCTGGTTGAGTTGTGCGCCAAGAGAAATCTGCGCGACATAAACATGACCGTACATCATCATGCTAACACCAAGATCTTTGCGTGCTTTGCGTTTGCCATGTTCACCAAACTTAGTTACCGCGCCAAGCGGGGTGGCTTTCGATGCCTGACCACCGGTATTGGAATAGCATTGCGTATCCAGCACCAGGATGTTGACGTTTTCCGTCAGACTCAACACATGATCCAGACCGCCAAAGCCGATATCGTAAGCCCAGCCGTCACCACCAATTAGCCAGATTGATTTCTCCACCAGTGCATCTGCGTCACGCAGCAGTTCATGCGCTTCAGCCACATCTCTGAGTTGCTGGCGCAGAGCAGCGACTTGTTCGCGACGAACGTCTGGTGTGGCGTCTGATTTCAACGCAGTCAGTAACTCAGTAGGGATTTTATCAGCAAATTGATCCAGCAGACGCAGCACGCGGACACGGTGTTGATCGACTGTCAGGCGGAAACCAAGGCCGAATTCGGCATTATCTTCAAATAGCGAGTTCGCCCATGCCGGTCCACGACCGTTGGCATCAGTGGTATATGGCGTGGAGGGCAGGTTGCCGCCGTAAATAGAAGAACAACCAGTAGCGTTGGCAATCAACATCCGATCGCCATAGAGCTGAGTGAGCAATTTGATATACGGCGTCTCACCACAACCGGAGCAAGCGCCAGAATATTCAAACAGCGGAGTGATCAACTGCGAAGTACGAATATCAATACGTTCCAGTTTGCTGCGGTCGATTTCTGGTAAATTCAGGAAGAAGTCGTAATTGATTTTCTCTTCTTCCACATGTTCCAGACGCGACATCATATTGATGGCTTTGATCTCTGGATTTTGTCGGTCTTTCGCCGGGCAAACTTCTACGCACAGGTTACAACCGGTGCAGTCTTCCGGTGCGACCTGCAACACATATTTCTGCCCGCGCATATCACGAGATTTCACATCCAGTGAATGCAGGCTGGTCGGAGCGTTTTCCATCGCTTCGGGCGGTACGACTTTCGCGCGAATGGCGGAGTGTGGGCAAGCCGCGACGCAGTGGTTACATTGAGTACAGAGTTCCTCTTTCCAGATAGGGATCTCTTCGGCAATGTTGCGTTTTTCCCAGCGAGTAGTGCCCATCGGCCAGGTGCCGTCTGGCGGCAGCGCCGAAACGGGGAGGGCGTCGCCAAGTCCGGCGAGCATCGCAGCGGTAACCGTTTTGACAAAATCAGGTGCGGCATCAGATACCACTGGTGGACGGTTGGCACTTTGCGGATTTACCGGTTGCAGTGGTACTTCTTCAACGGACTCGCGCGCCAGCGCCAGAGCCTGCCAGTTGCGTTCCACCAGATCCTGGCCTTTGCTGCTGTAACTTTTGACAATGGCGCCCTGAAGTTCGGCCAGGGCGCTATCGCCAGGCAGAATTTGCGTCAGGTGGAAGAAAGCCATCTGCATGACGGTGTTAATGCGTGCGGCCAGCCCACATTCGCGGGCGATTTTCGCCGCGTTAATCACATAGAAACGCGCTTTTTTCTGGTTTAACACGGCCTGGACTTCCTGCGGCAGCCGCGACCACACTTCATCGGCGCTGTACGGTGTATTAAGCAGGAAAATGCCACCAGGTTTTAAACGCTCGGCCATTTGATATTTGTCGATAAACTGCAACTGGTGGCAGCCAACAAAATCAGCCTGGGAAATGAGATAAGCGGAACGAATCGGCAGTTCGCTTACGCGCAGATGGGAAACCGTCAGGCCACCCGCTTTTTTAGAGTCGTAAACAAAATAGCCCTGTGCGTACCACGGCGTGGAATTACCGATAATTTTGATATTGTTTTTAGTTGCGGAAACGCTGCCGTCGCTACCCAGCCCGTAAAAGAGTGCTTCCAGTTTTGCGGAGTTCGGCAGAGTATTTTCCGGCAATGGCAGCGACAAATTGGTCACATCGTCATAAATACCAACCGTAAAGCGCGCTTTCGGTTTAGCTGCGTTGAGTTCGGCGAATATCGCCAGTACACAGTCTGGGCCAAATTCTTTGGATGAAAGACCATAGCGCCCGCCAATAACGCGCGGCAGTGTTTCGCGCTCGCCATTATTAAAGGCTTCAGCCAGCGCCGTCATTACATCCAGATATAGGGGTTCTGCCTGCGCACCAGGCTCTTTGGTGCGATCCAGCACCGCCACAGTACGTACAGAGTTCGGCAATGCTTGCAGTAAGTGTCTGGCGGAGAAAGGGCGGTACAGGCGAACTTTTAGTACGCCCACTTTTTCGCCACGGGTCAGCAATTCGTCCACGACTTCTTCACAGGTGCCAATGGCAGAGCCCATCAGGATAATTACCCGTTCCGCTTGCGGATGACCATAATATTCAAACGGCTGATACTGGCGACCTGTAGCGGCAGCGAAATCAGCCATCGCCTGTTCAACATGGTCATAGACCGCGTTGTACCACGGGTTAGTGGCCTCACGTGACTGGAAGTAAGTGTCCGGATTAGCCGACGTACCGCGGATTACCGGATGTTCCGGGTTAAGTGCGCGAATGCGATGAGCATCAATTTCTGCCTGGGGCATTAGCTCAAGAATAGTGTCGTCGGCCAGTGGGACAATTTTGTTGATTTCGTGGGAAGTGCGGAAACCATCAAAGAAATGAATAAATGGTACGCGGCTTTTCAGCGTTGCGATGTGCGAAATGAGAGCAAAGTCTTGGGCTTCCTGCACGTTTGCTGCACACAGCATGGCGCAGCCAGTCTGACGTACCGCCATCACATCTGAATGATCGCCAAAAATAGAGAGCGCATGAGTGGCCACAGTACGCGCTGCCACATGCAGTACAAACGGCGTTAGCTCACCTGCCAGTTTATACAGCGTCGGGATCATCAGCAGTAAACCCTGCGACGATGTAAATGATGTCGAAAGAGCGCCTGTTTGCAAAGCACCATGCACAGTTGCGATAGCGCCAGCTTCTGACTGCATTTCAACCACACTAGGTGTATCTCCCCATACGTTCTTCAGGCCGTTTCCGGCCCAGGCATCAGCCTGTTCAGCCATCGTGGAACTCGGGGTAATAGGGTAAATGGCGATAACTTCACTGGTGCGAAATGCCACCGAAGCTACCGCGCCATTTCCGTCAATTGTGATCATACGACACCCTTACATTGCGCAAATGAGGGGCGCACGAAAAAGCTGCGCGCCCAGTAGTAATCTTTTAATTTTAGCAAATGGCTTTCTGCTGCATTTTCGCTTTTGTGTTCTCTATATCAGCGTAATGAATGTTTTGATCAAATCCCGGGCAAAAAAATAGCCACAAAATAGTAAAAAAACGTTGCAATTCACATACAGTTCTCGACGTAGCCGCCTGAGCTGCCTATTATTACGGCGGTTTCGTTGGACTTAAAGATTTGAGGAAGTAAAGATGCGAGTAATGTTGTGCGTAGGGGCTGCCGTTTTATTGTTGTCGGCGTGTAGTAGTGAACCTGTTCAGCAGGCGACCGCGGCGCATGTGGCCCCAGGTTTAAAAGCGTCAATGTCGAGTAGCGGAGAGGCAAATTGTGCAATGATTGGCGGTTCGCTTTCCGTTGCCCGTCAACTGGATGGTACAGCGATCGGGATGTGTGCATTGCCCAACGGCAAACGCTGTAGCGAACAGTCGCTTGCCGCCGGAAGTTGTGGCAGTTATTAATTCATTAAATCCGCCAGCTTATACGTTAATGTCTGTTTTGCGGTCGCCAGCGTTAACTGATTCGCGGTCAGATCCACTTGCGCACCTTCTTTCAGCATTTCGCGGATGGTGTTATCGAGTTCGTTAAGCTGTGGATTGGCACACCTCATACGAGTCATTGCCAGTCCTTTAACTTTTAGTTCGCCGTCCGAAAGTTTACCTTCGCCGCTAAAGCGGTTGCACATGTTGCCAGAAATCATCATCTTTTCACCAAAGCTGATTTCTGGTGGGTTTTTCTCGCTGGCAACAGGTTGACCATTTACACTTTCCAGTACGAAACGGTGATGCTGTAACTGTTCTGGCGTTACAGCAATTTTGTCATTACTTACACATCCCGCCATCAGCAGGCTTAGTGCGACTAGCGCGGCAACTTTCTTCATTTTAGTTCTCTACTTAAGGTATAAATTTGGTGCTGTTTGCCGAATACAACGCTGATTGCGTCTTATCCGTCCTTAAAACATATTTTAAGAATAGAAGATCAAATATCTTTGAGGATTATCTGAATAAGCTCCCCTGTATGACAGGGGAGCGGTGAGATTAAATCAGTTCGTTCGGGCAGGGTTCGCCTTTTTCCAGATTGCTCAAGTTTTGCAGCGTTGTCTGGGAAATACTGGTCAGGGCTTCTGCCGTCAGGAACGCCTGGTGTCCGGTGAACAGTACGTTATGGCAGGCTGACAGACGACGGAAAACATCATCCTGAATCACATCGTTGGATTTATCTTCAAAGAACAGATCGCGTTCATTCTCATACACGTCCATTCCCAGCGAGCCAATTTTCTGGTTTTTCAGTGCTTCAATCGCGGCTTGTGAATCAATCAGCGCACCACGGCTGGTGTTGATGATCATTACGCCATTTTTCATCTGATCGAACGCCGCCTCATTCAGCAGGTGGTAGTTCTCCGGCGTCAGCGGGCAGTGCAGGGAGATAACGTCTGATTCAGAGAACAAGGTCGGCAGATCGACATATTCCACGCCGAGTTCCAGCGCTGCTGCACTTGGATACGGATCGAATGCCAACAGGCGCATACCAAAACCTTTCAGTATACGCAGCATTGCCACACCGATTTTACCGGTGCCAATCACCCCCGCCGTTTTACCGTACATAGTAAAACCAGTCAGCCCCTCCAGAGAGAAGTTGGCGTCACGGGTACGCTGATACGCGCGGTGAATACGACGGTTCAGCGTCATCATCATACCAATCGCATGTTCAGCGACGGCTTCCGGATCGTAAGCCGGGACACGTACCACTTTGAACCCCAGCTCTTTTGCCGCGTCGAGGTCGACGTTATTGAAACCGGCACAGCGCAGGGCGATATACTTAACTCCGTGCTTTTTCAGCTCTTCCAGCACCGGACGGCTGCCGTCGTCGTTTACGAAAATACAGACTGCTTCGCAACCATTGGCGGTTTTTGCCGTTTTTTCCGTCAGCAGAAAGTCAAAAAATTCCAGCTCAAAGCCAAAGGACTCGTTCACCTGTTGCAGGTACTTTTTGTCGTACTGTTTTGTGCTATATACGGCGAGTTTCATAAGACTTTCTCCAGTGATGTTGAATCACATTTAAGCTACTAAAAATATTTTACAAAATTTAAAATTTAATTGAAAGTTATGGCGATATTGAAAATTCCAGGAACATCTATGCTTAGTGTAGGCGCAACCTTCAACTGAACGGTTAAACATGCCACAATACCTGTATTGACTGCTTAATTTTTCGCTAAATCAGGATATTAACTACCCATGTTGGGTAAATATAAAGCCGTTCTCGCGCTGCTATTACTGATTATTCTTGTGCCGTTGACGCTGCTGATGACGCTCGGGCTGTGGGTTCCCACGCTGGCGGGTATCTGGCTACCGCTCGGTACACGCATTGCATTGGATGAAAGCCCACGCATTACGCGTAAAGGTTTAATTATTCCCGATCTTCGTTATTTGGTGGCGGATTGCCAGTTGGCACACATCACCGATGCCAGTCTTTCGCATCCCAGTCGCTGGTTATTGAACGTCGGTACAGTAGAACTTGACTCCACTTGCCTGGCGAAATTGCCACAGGAAGAACCCTCGCCAGCCGTGCCGAAAACTCTTGCGCAGTGGCAATCCATGCTGCCTAACACCTGGATCAATATTGATAAACTGATTTTTTCTCCCTGGCAGGAATGGCAGGGAAAACTCTCTCTATCGTTGACCTCCGATATCCAGCAACTGCGTTATCAGGGCGAAAAAGTTAAATTTCAAGGCCAACTTAAAGGACAGCAACTCACGGTCAGTGAACTGGATGTTGCCGCCTTTGCAAATCAGCCGCCAGTAAAACTGGTGGGAGAATTTACCATGCCGCTTGTGCCGGATGGGCTTCCGGTAAGTGGTCATGCTACAGCAACGTTGAACCTGCCGCAGGAACCATCACTGGTGGATGCCGAGCTGGAGTGGCAGGAAAATAGTGGGCAATTGATTGTAATGGCTCGAGATAACGGCGATCCGTTGCTCGATTTGCCGTGGGAAATTACCCGTCAACAGTTGACCGTTAGCGATGGTCGCTGGAGCTGGCCGTATGAAGGTTTTCCCCTGAGTGGGCGGCTGGGTATCAAAGTCGACAACTGGCAGGCAGGCCTTGAGAACGCGTTGGTTAGTGGTCGACTGAGTGTGCTGACCCAGGGGCAAGCGGGTAAGGGTAACGCTGTGCTTAATTTCGGCCCAGGAAAATTAAGCATGGATAACAGTCAGATGCCGCTGCAACTGACCGGTGAAGCGAAGCAGGCAGATCTCATTTTATATGCTCGCTTACCTGCTCACTTAAGCGGAAGTCTGGCTGACCCAACGCTGGCCTTTGAACCGGGCGCATTATTACGCTCTAAAGGGAGAGTCATTGATTCGCTGGACATCGATGAAATCCGTTGGCCTTTAGCAGGGGTAAAAGTCACTCAACGTGGCGTTGACGGGCGCTTGCAGGCTATTTTGCAGGCTCATGAAAATGAATTGGGCGACTTTGTGCTGCATATGGATGGACTGGCGAATGATTTTCTTCCTGACGCTGGCCGCTGGCAGTGGCGTTACTGGGGCAAGGGCAGTTTTACCCCAATGCACGCCACCTGGGATGTTGCAGGAAAAGGTGAGTGGCAGGACAGCACGATTACGCTGACCGATCTCTCAACCGGGTTCGATCAGTTGCAATATGGCACGATGACCGTGGAAACACCGCGCTTAATTCTTGATAAACCCGTTGTCTGGGTGCGCGACGCCCAGAATCCGTCTTTTAGTGGCGCGCTTTCGCTGGATGCAGGACAAACACTTTTCACGGGCGGCAGTGTGTTACCGCCATCAACGTTAAAATTTAGTGTCGATGGGCGCGATCCGACGTATTTCCTCTTCAAAGGGGATTTACATGCTGGTGAGATTGGTCCGGTACGGGTGAATGGTCGCTGGGACGGTATTCGCCTGCGCGGCAACGCCTGGTGGCCTAAACAATCACTGACCGTATTCCAGCCGCTGGTGCCACCAGACTGGAAGATGAACTTACGCGATGGCGAGTTGTATGCCCAGGTGGCATTTTCTGCTGCGCCTGAGCAGGGCTTCCGTGCGGGTGGGCATGGCGTGTTGAAAGGTGGCAGCGCGTGGATGCCAGACAACCAGGTCAACGGTGTCGACTTTGTTTTGCCATTTCGTTTTGCCGACGGTGCGTGGCACCTGGGAACGCGGCGGCCTGTGTCATTACGTATTGCTGAGGTGGTTAACCTGGTGACGGCAAAAAATATCACTGCCGATCTTCAGGGCCGTTATCCGTGGACCGAAGACGAACCCTTGTTACTGACCGATGTGAGTGTTGATGTTTTGGGCGGTAACGTGCTGATGAAACAATTACGTATGCCGCAACACGATCCGGCGCTGTTGCGACTGAATAATCTCTCTTCCAGTGAACTGGTTAGCGCCGTCAATCCGAAGCAATTCGCGATGTCAGGGGCATTTAGTGGTGCATTGCCGCTATGGCTTAACAATGAAAAATGGATTGTGAAAGATGGCTGGCTGGCAAACGCAGGTCCCATGACTTTGCGCCTGAATAAAGACACCGCCGATGCAGTGGCAAAAGACAATATGACCGCAGGAACTGCCATCAACTGGTTGCGCTATATGGAAATTAGCCGTTCATCGACAAAAATTAATTTAGATAATCTCGGCGTGTTAACCATGCAGGCGACGATCAGTGGTAATAGTCGCGTCGATGGTAAAACCGGTACGGTAAATCTCAATTACAACCATGAAGAGAATATTTTCACGCTGTGGCGCAGTTTACGCTTTGGCGATAATCTCCAGGCATGGCTGGAACAGAATGCCCGACTCCCGGAAACTGGCTGCCCATCAGGAAAAGAGTGTGAGGAAAAACAATGAAAATAGTGATAGCCGCGTTCGCGTCCTCTTTTATGTTGGTTGGCTGTACGCCGCGCATTGAAGTGGCTGCACCGAAAGAGCCAATCACCATTAATATGAACGTTAAAATTGAGCATGAGATCATTATCAAGGCGGACAAAGACGTTGAAGATTTGCTCAAAACCCGTAGCGATCTTTTTTGAGGTAATGATGAAAAGAACATTACTCATAGCGGTATGGATTATTGGCCTGGTGAGCAGTAGTGCGATGGCATTAACCCTGAATGAAGCCAGAAGTCAGGGGCGGGTAGGTGAAAGGCATAATGGCTACCTTGCGGCTATAAGCACTGATCCGGAAACACGCGAGCTGGTAGCAAATATCAACCAAGCACGGAAAGAGAGTTATCAGAAGCTCGCTGAAAGCCATAATATCCCATTGGAGGAAGTGGCGAATCTGGCAGGGACGAAGCTGGTGGAAAAGGCAAAACCAGGTGAATACGTGCAGGGCATAAATGGTATGTGGGTACGGAAATAACATACAACGGTAGTTCAAACACCATTTGGTAGTAGTCGGTGAAAAATAGGGTATTAGTTCACAAGAGCATAGTGCACTGTGTCGCTGCAAAGGAGAACATCGATTACACCGACATTCCTGAGAAAAAGATGAATGTCTTAAAGGAGATGCGTTCGCAACTATAGTGAATTGCTTCCCATTAAATAAATCATCTCAATCAATATTGAAAGCTTATAATATTCTTTTTGTGAATTTAATATCGAGATCTTTATCATCATTGAGATGGTTTTTAATTATATATAAAAATTATCTTTTTATGATTTAAATATTCATTGAAACTATAATTAGTCGATACTGACAAAATAGATTGAATAATGTTCAAATAGCAATATAGAATGCCTTGCATATGTTTTTTGAATGTTTCATGGTCAGGTATTTGTAAAGGTTGTTGATTTCAATAATTTTTATAAATCCTGGCATTCTTTATATTTGTCAGAAGGATTTATTATGCAAAGGAAAACCCTATTATCAGCCTGTATTGCATTAGCTCTGAGTGGTCAGGGTTGGGCGGCTAATATTACAGAGACAGAAACGGCCATAGGCGAAAAGAAAAATACCAATGTGACTTGTCCGGCAGACCCTGACAAGCTGACTCCGGAAGCGTTAAAGCAAATCCCTCCCGAATGTTCTCCACAAGTACAACAAAACCTTATGCCGTGGGTTGCCTCTGGTGCCTTTGCGTTAATCACCGCGCTGGCGGTCGTCGAACTAAACGATGATGGTAATCATCATCATCGCAACAATGCCCCTGTACCGCCGACACCACCCGATGATGATTCAGGCGATACGCCAGTGCCCCCAACGCCTGGCGGAGATGATATAATCCCGGACGATGGTCAAGATGATCCCCCTACGCCCCCCAAACCCATTTCGTTCAATAATGACGTTATCTTCGATAAAACAGCAAAAACGTTAACGATTCGCGATACCGTTTTTACTTACAGCGAAAATGCTGACGGGACTATTTCTCTGCAAGATAGCAATGGGCGTAAGGCAACGATTAATCTTTGGCAGATTGATGAAGCAAATAATACCGTAGCCCTTGAAGGGGTGAGCCCAGATGGCGCAATAACGTGGCAATATAATCACAATGGTGAACTCATAATTACGGGTGATAATGCCACAGTAAATAACAACGGCAAAACCACCGTTGACGGTAAAGACTCTACCGGCACGGAAATCAACGGTAATAACGGGAAAGTTATTCAGGACGGCGATCTGGATGTCAGCGGCGGTGGTCACGGGATTGATATCACCGGCGACAGCGCGACGGTGGACAATAACGGCACCATGACTGTCACCGATCCGGAATCTATCGGCATTCAGATCGACGGCGACCAGGCGGTTGTTAATAACGATGGCGACAGCTCCATCAGCAACGGCGGCACCGGTACGCAAATTAACGGTGACGACGCCACGGCGAATAACAGCGGCAAAACCACCGTTGACGGTAAAGACTCCACCGGCACGGAAATCAACGGCAATAACGGAAAAGTTATTCAGGACGGCGATCTGGATGTCAGCGGCGGTGGTCACGGAATTGATATCACCGGCGACAGCGCGACGGTGGACAATAACGGCACCATGACTGTCACCGATCCGGAGTCCATCGGCATTCAGATCGACGGCGACCAGGCGGTTGTTAATAACGATGGCGACAGCTCCATCAGCAACGGCGGCACCGGTACGCAAATTAACGGTGATGACGCCACGGCGAATAACGGCGGCAAAACCACCGTTGATGGCAAAGATGCCACTGGCACGGAAATCAACGGCAATAACGGCACCGTTATTCAGGACGGCGATCTGGATGTCAGCGGCGGCGGTCACGGGATTGATATCACCGGCGACAGCGCGACGGTGGACAATAACGGCACCATGACCGTCACCGATCCGGAGTCCATCGGCATTCAGATCGACGGCGACCAGGCGGTTGTTAATAACGAAGGTGACAGCACCATCAGCAACGGCGGCACCGGCACACAAATTAACGGTGACGACGCCACGGCGAGTAACAGCGGCAAAACCACCGTTGATGGCAAAGATGCCACTGGCACGGAAATCAACGGTAATAATGGCACCGTTATTCAGGACGGCGATCTGGATGTCAGCGGCGGCGGTCACGGGATTGATATCACCGGCGACAGCGCCACGGTGGACAATAACGGCACCATGACCGTGACCGATCCGGAGTCCATCGGCATTCAGATCGACGGCGACCAGGCGGTTGTTAACAACGAAGGCGACAGCACTATCACCAACGGAGGCACCGGCACACAGATTAACGGTGACGACGCCACGGCGAATAACGGCGGCAAAACCACCGTTGATGGCAACGATGCCACTGGCACGGAAATCAACGGCAATAACGGCACCGTTATTCAGGACGGCGATCTGGACGTCAGCGGCGGCGGTCACGGGATTGATATCACCGGCGACAGCGCGACGGTGGACAATAACGGCACCATGACCGTGACCGATCCGGAATCTATCGGCATTCAGATCGACGGCGACCAGGCGGTTGTTAATAACGAAGGTGACAGCACTATCATCAACGGCGGCACCGGCACACAGATTAACGGTGACGACGCCACGGCGAATAACGGCGGCAAAACCACCATTGACGGCAAGGACTCCACCGGCACAGAAATCGCTGGAAATAATGCGACAGTCAATCAGAACGGTGATCTGAATGTAAGTGGCGGGGCTCATGGAATGGATATCACCGGTGACAGTGCGACGGTGAATAACAAGGGCACCATAACCGTTACAGATGAGGGTTCGATCGGTATTCAGATCGAAGGTGAGAACGCGACCTTTTCGAATACCGGCAAGGTTGATGTTACGAATTCAGCTACCGGGTTTAGCATCACTACTAATAATGGGGATGTCTCAGTGGCTGGCGATATGCAGATTGGTGATTTCTCCACGGGGCTTGTGCTCAATGGTGACGACAACAAATTAACGTTGGCTACGACCGATCTGAATGTAACCGGGCAGTCGGCCACTGGGGTTAATGTTAATGGTGATGGTAATAACGTTGATATCACTGGCAACATCAAGGTTGATAAAGATCAGTTAGCGGATAATGGTGCTGAAAAATTTTACGATACTTCTACTGGCATTAGTATTAAAGGCAATAATAACAATACAAATGTCGATGGTAAATTGACAGTTGTTGCCGATAGTGAAACGACTACCCAGTCATATTTAAAATATGATGGTAGTCAGGAGAATATCTCTGGTTTGGTAGTGACAGGTGATGACAATACAATTAATTTAAATAGTGGCATTCATCTGGTAGGTGAGGCCAATCAATTAACCGATGGTTCTGCTATAGCTGCGCAGCGCAAGGGATATGGCGATGTTCAGGTCATTAGTGTTGATGGCCAATCCACTGTTCATCTTAAAGGGGATTCAACAATAAGTGGTGATTTCCCATTAGGTTATGAAAGTATCATTCAGTTAAATAATAAAGCTATACTTGAGGTCGATGTTGGTGCCACACTAAGTATGGGTGATATTACTTCTTATGATCATTACAACACGCCAGAATCAAGACTCATAGGTGTTAATTCAGGAGCGAGTGCAATAAATAATGGTGACATAGCACTAAGAAACATTGGATTTGCAACAGTATCAAACGCTGACTCTACCGGTATTAACAATGGTTCCATTACATTGGAACAATATTTTTATGGGCAAGTACAAACTGCTGGTGCTGGATTCTTTGCGACACAAGATGGTAATGCAACAAATAATGGGACAATTACCGCAAAAATAATGCAGCAACAGAGTGTGATGAATATCTATTCTGACCTTGGAAGTACAACCCCAGCTGCGTTCTATAATAGAGCATCTGGCACTACAGGGATGGAGTCGTTCATCAATGGCTCAGTGGTCAATACTGTAGACGGAATTATTGATTTGTATGGACGCGGCACGATCGGTATGCTGGCCATTGATAATTCCACTGCAGATAATGCGGGGAAAATCAGTCTGGATTCGTTGTGGGTTGATGTAAACGACACAACTACGTTGAATAATAACATTGGCTCCGCTGACGCCAGAGATTTTGGCGTAGGTATGGCTGTGGGTACCGATACAGGTAGTAGC
The DNA here is from genome assembly GCF_005781125.1 of Escherichia sp. E2748. Lineage (NCBI taxonomy): Bacteria > Pseudomonadati > Pseudomonadota > Gammaproteobacteria > Enterobacterales > Enterobacteriaceae > Escherichia > Escherichia sp. E2748. The sequence goes on along the minus strand of NZ_VATP01000002.1, from coordinate 13,439 downwards.
CCAAAAGAAAACGCAGTTGCAACCAACCAGCAAGGCGGGGTCATCACTGTCTATAACGCCGGTGCAGGGATGGCTGCTTATGGTGCGAGCAATATCGTCATAAACCAGGGGACGATTAATCTTGAGAAAAATAGTCATTATGATGCAAACCTGGCAGCAAACACCCTGGTAGGGATGGCTGTTTATAACTATGGTACTGCTATCAACGACCAGACAGGTATTATTAATATTAATGTTGATACCGGTCAGGCGTTTTATAACGATGGCACAGGTACAATCCTTAATTATGGTGCTATTAATCTGTTTGGTGTTCCTATGGATGAAGCTGATCCACATATGGGGGCTACAACAGAAAACAAAGATCTATTAAGAGAGCTGAGCAAGAGTGGTGAATCAGTTACCAAGACATCCACTAAGGATGGATTTATCATTACTGCGCCATTAGTTAATAATGGTAATGAAACGTTGAATGGTGATTTAAAAGCATCAAACTGGTTGTACAATGAAGAAAATGCCAGTCTGACGGTTAATGGTAAGTTGGATATCATAAAAGGATTGGAAAATAAAGGAGTGCTGGAGTCCGACACCATCAATGCTAGTACCAGTATTTATAACCGTGCTTCGGGAAGTATCACAACCGATATGTTAACGTTGAATGGTGGAATAAACTTCTATAATGAAGGTATTTTCAGCGGTGTTATTAATGGAACTAGTTATAAACAAAATATTGTTAACACTGGTGATATGACAGTAACTGCTGATGGTAGCTCTTTAATAAACGGTAGTTTCTTGCTTTATAATGACGCAGGTTCGACGCTCACAAATAGCGGCAATGCTATTGCGGGAGGGGAAAATGCTATCGTTAATGTGACTCGTACTGGTGATTCACTTGCCCAGGTTAACCGCGGTACTATTACCGCGACTAATGGTTACAGCGCGATTAAAACCGCTAATACCGGTTCAAATAGTAATGGTAAGTGGATCTGGAATACGGAAACTGGCGTTATTAATGGTATTAATCCAACTGCGCCATTGATTGATTTAGGCCGTGGATATAATTTCGCAAATGCCGGAACAATCAATATTCAGGGTGATGGTGCAGTTGCCATTAGTGGAGGAGCTACCAGTTACACAATCCAGTTGGTGAACAGTGGCACGATTAACGTGGGTACTGAACAGGGCAAAGCTGATGGAAGCAACGGTGAAGGCCTGATTGGCATTAAAGGTAATGGTTCTGCAACGACGATTAATAACACTAAAGACGGCGTTATTAATCTTTACGCAGATAATTCATGGGCGTTTGGTGGTTCCACTAAAGCGATCGTCAATAACGGTATTATCAACCTGCTGTGTAATATTGGTTGCGATATTTATGCACCAAATACAACAGGGACGAGAAATGATCATGATGGTACTACTGATATCACCGTACCGAATGCTTCTGCGATACCAGGACAAGGCAATGTACCTGCTGCGCCTGTTGAGTCAGTTACCCAGCAAAAACTCACCAATTACACCATTGGTACCAACAGTGACGGAAGTTCCGGCACGTTGAGAGCCAATAATCTGGTCATAAGTGACAACGTCACGGTCAATACCGGCTTCAGTGCCGGTACTGCTGATACCAGCGTAGTGATTGATGATGTTTTCAAAGGTGAAAATATCAGCGGCGTGGAGAATATTACTTCCTCCTCAGTTGTCTGGAACGCTAAAGGCAGCACCGATGTCAATGGCAACGTTGACGTCACCATGAGTAAAAACGCCTACACCGAGGTGGCAACTGATGCTTCGGTGAATGACGTCGCGAAAGCACTGGATGCGAGTTATACCAACAACGAGCTGTACACCAGCCTTAACGTTGGTACTACGGCAGAATTGAATAGCGCACTTAAGCAAATCAGCGGCAGCCAGGCCACGACAGTGTTCCGTGAAGCGCGCGTGTTAAGTAATCGCTTCAGTATGCTGGCGGATGCGGCACCGAAGGTGGGTAACGGTCTGGCGTTCAATGTAGTCGCAAAAGGCGATCCGCGTGCCGAGTTGGGCAACAACACCGAGTACGACATGCTGGCATTGCGTAAAACCATTGACCTGAGTGAAAGCCAGACGATGAGTCTGGAGTACGGGATCGCTCGTCTCGATGGCGATGGTGCACAGAAAGCGGGTGATAACGGGGTGACTGGCGGCTACAGCCAGTTCTTTGGCCTGAAACATCAGATGTCCTTCGAGAATGGCATGAGCTGGAATAACGCATTGCGTTATGACGTGCATAACCTCGACAGCAGTCGTTCAATTGCATTTAGCAACACGAGCAAAACGGCAGATACCGATGTGAAACAGCAGTACCTTGAGTTCCGTAGCGAAGGAGCGAAGACCTTCGAGCCGAGCGAGGGGCTGAAGCTCACACCATATGCGGGTGTAAAACTGCGTCACACACTGGAAGGTGGCTATCAGGAGCGAAATGCCGGAGACTTTAACCTGAGTATGAACAGCGGCAGCGAAACGGCAGTAGACAGTATCGTCGGGTTGAAACTGGACTACGCAGGCAAAGACGGCTGGAGCGCGAACGCGACACTGGAAGGTGGGCCAAACCTGAGTTATGCGAAGAGCCAGCGTACTGCAAGCCTTGCCGGCGCAGGCAGTCAGCACTTTAATGTTGATGACGGTCAGAAAGGCGGCGGTATTAATAATCTTGCAAGCGTTGGCGTGAAGTACAGCAGTAAAGAAAGTTCGCTGAATCTGGATGCTTACCACTGGAAAGAGGATAGCATCAGCGATAAAGGCGTAATGCTGAACTTTAAGAAAACGTTCTAATGATTAGGTCGTGAAGAAAACCGCAACGCTGATTCAGGTTGCGGTTTTTTATTGCCAGATGCGACGCCTGGCATGTCTTATCCAGCCAACGGTTTGCTGCTTTTCCCTGCGCCGGTATGTGCAGTACATCCGGCAATCTTGTTTACGTCTTCGCATTTTTTTCGTTTTTCATTTCTATACTGATTTTTCGTATTCCGTTTTATTACAGGGCAGGGTGTTATGAGCAGCAACACATTTACTCTCGGTACAAAATCCGTTAATCGTCTTGGTTACGGTGCAATGCAACTGGCTGGGCCTGGCGTTTTCGGCCCTCCGAAAGATCGCCACGTTGCTATAACCGTGCTGCGTGAGGCACTGGCATTGGGCGTCAATCACATTGACACCAGCGACTTTTATGGTCCGCATGTCACCAATCAGATTATCCGTGAAGCGCTTTATCCTTACTCTGACGACCTGACAATTGTCACTAAAATTGGAGCGCGGCGTGGTGAGGATGCTTCCTGGTTGCCCGCTTTTTCTCCGGCAGAGCTGCAAAAAGCGGTGCACGATAATCTACGTAATCTCGGCCTGGACGTACTGGATGTGGTTAACCTGCGCGTTATGTTTGGCGATGGTCATGGCCCAGCGGAAGGATCGATTGAAGCCAGCCTGACCGTGCTGGCGGAGATGCAACAACAAGGGCTGGTAAAACATATTGGTCTGAGTAACGTCACACCGACGCAGGTTGCAGAGGCGCGTAAGATTGCCGAAATCGTCTGTGTACAGAACGAATACAACATCGCGCACCGTGCTGATGACGCAATGATTGATGCTTTGGCCCGCGATGGCATTGCATACGTACCGTTCTTTCCGCTCGGTGGTTTCACGCCGCTGCAATCCTCCACGCTTTCGGAAGTGGCAGCAAGCCTTAATGCGACACCGATGCAGGTGGCGCTGGCATGGCTGTTACAGCGTTCACCGAATATTTTGCTTATCCCTGGGACGTCTTCCGTCGCGCATTTACGGGAGAATATGGCTGCTGAAAAACTGCATCTTTCTGAGGAAGTGTTGTTTACGTTGGATGGTATTTCGCGAGAATAACGAGCCAGACGCTCGCAGATTGTGCTGAAGGAAGAGCACAAAGCGATGCTGAGATTGTGGGAAAACAGGTTAGCGGATTGAGATGTGGACTGAACTACAGTCCACATCAAGATCGTGTCCGGTTATGCAGCAACAATGCTGTCAATGGCTGCTTTCGCGTCAGACTGTGCTTTTGCTGCCATTTCCGGACCGTAGGCAATCCCTTCGGCGAAAACAAATTTCACATCAGTAATGCCGATAAAGCCCAGGAACGTGGACAGATACGGCGTCACCAGGTCAGTTGGTCCATCTTTATGGATACCGCCGCGGCTGGTAATAACAACGGCTTTTTTACCCGTTACCAGACCTTCCGGACCGTTCTCGGTATAGCGGAAAGTAACGCCTGCACGTGCAACCAGATCAAAATAGTTTTTCAACTGAGTCGAGATGTTGAAGTTGTACATCGGTGCCGCAATAACGATAACGTCGTGGGCTTTCAGCTCGGCAATTAGCTCATCGGAAAGCGCTAAAGCCTCCTGCTGACGCGGAGTCAGCGGCGCATCGCTCGGACGCAGAGCGCCAACCAGTTCACCATCCAGGACCGGAATCGGATTTGCAGCCAGGTCACGAACAGTGATTTCATCAGCGGAATGCTTTTCACGCCACTGTTCAACAAAATAATCGGACAACTGATTAGACTGAGAGTACCCTGCCAGGATGCTGGATTTAAGAACTAATACCTTGCTCATGGTGTTTCCTTATAGATGTTTGAATGGGCGATGCCCCGTTGCTTGTTGACACTTTATTCACAATCCTGCCACAGAGATAGCGCAATATATCGAAGTCTATGTTCGAATTTATTGAACAACACATAAAAAGCTGCGATGTGGTACTCTATATCTATCATTTAAAAGAAAATTAATCAGGCAGCCTACTGCCCGCTAACGTTATGACAGAACAACAAAAATTGACCTTTAACGCCTTACAGCAACGGCTGGATTCGCTGATGCTGCGTGACGGACTGCGTTTTTCTCGCCGTCTGCACGGCGTGAAGAAGGTTAAAAATCCTGATGCACAACAGGCCATTTTCCAGGAGATGGCTAAAGAGATTGACCAGGCGGCAGAGAAAGTCCTGCTGCGTGAAGCGGCACGACCGGAAATTACTTACCCGGACAATTTGCCGGTTAGTCAGAAAAAACAGGACATTCTCGAAGCAATTCGTGATCACCAGGTGGTGATCGTCGCCGGGGAAACGGGTTCCGGTAAAACGACCCAGCTACCGAAAATCTGTATGGAGCTGGGGCGCGGGATTAAAGGGCTGATCGGCCATACCCAGCCGCGTCGCCTGGCGGCAAGAACGGTGGCGAACCGTATTGCGGAAGAGCTGAAAACGGAGCCGGGCGGTTGCATCGGTTACAAAGTGCGTTTCAGCGATCACGTAAGTGATAACACGATGGTCAAGCTGATGACCGACGGTATCTTGCTGGCGGAAATCCAGCAAGATCGCCTGTTGATGCAGTACGACACCATCATCATCGACGAAGCGCACGAACGTAGCCTGAACATTGATTTTCTGCTCGGCTATTTGAAAGAGTTGCTGCCGCGGCGTCCTGACCTAAAAATCATTATCACTTCCGCGACTATCGACCCGGAACGCTTTTCGCGCCACTTTAATAATGCGCCGATTATTGAAGTCTCCGGTCGGACCTATCCGGTGGAAGTGCGCTATCGCCCGATTGTTGAAGAAGCCGATGACACCGAGCGCGACCAGTTGCAGGCTATTTTCGATGCCGTAGATGAACTGAGCCAGGAAAGCCCTGGCGACATTCTGATCTTTATGAGCGGCGAGCGAGAAATTCGCGATACCGCCGATGCGCTGAACAAGCTGAACTTACGCCATACCGAAATCTTGCCGCTTTATGCGCGGCTTTCGAACAGCGAACAGAACCGCGTGTTCCAGCCGCACAGCGGACGGCGCATTGTGCTGGCGACCAACGTCGCGGAAACGTCGTTGACCGTACCGGGTATAAAGTACGTTATCGACCCAGGTACGGCGCGTATCAGCCGTTACAGCTATCGCACTAAAGTGCAGCGTTTGCCGATTGAGCCAATTTCACAGGCTTCAGCTAATCAGCGTAAAGGCCGCTGCGGACGTGTGTCAGAAGGGATCTGTATTCGTCTCTATTCGGAAGACGATTTCCTCTCGCGCCCGGAGTTTACCGATCCGGAGATTCTGCGTACTAACCTGGCATCGGTTATTTTGCAGATGACCGCGCTGGGGCTGGGCGATATCGCCGCGTTCCCGTTTGTTGAAGCGCCAGATAAACGCAATATTCAGGATGGTGTGCGTCTGCTCGAAGAGCTGGGCGCGATCACCACGGATGAACAGGCCAGTGCCTATAAACTGACGCCGCTCGGTCGCCAGCTCTCGCAGTTGCCTGTCGACCCACGTCTGGCGCGTATGGTGCTGGAAGCGCAAAAACATGGCTGCGTGCGTGAGGCGATGATTATCACGTCCGCGCTCTCCATTCAGGATCCGCGCGAGCGTCCGATGGATAAACAGCAGGCATCGGACGAAAAACATCGTCGCTTCCACGACAAAGAGTCTGACTTCCTCGCGTTTGTAAATCTGTGGAATTATCTCGGCGAGCAGCAAAAGACGCTTTCTTCGAACGCCTTCCGTCGCCTGTGCCGTACCGATTATCTCAACTATCTGCGCGTGCGCGAATGGCAGGATATCTATACCCAGTTGCGCCAGGTAGTTAAAGAACTCGGCATTCCGGTGAACAGCGAACCGGCGGAGTATCGCGAAATTCACATCGCCTTACTGACCGGTTTGCTTTCCCATATCGGCATGAAAGATGCCGATAAACAAGAATATACCGGCGCACGTAACGCGCGTTTTTCCATTTTCCCCGGTTCCGGTTTATTCAAAAAGCCGCCGAAATGGGTGATGGTGGCGGAACTGGTAGAAACCAGCCGCCTGTGGGGGCGCATTGCGGCACGCATCGATCCGGAATGGGTGGAACCCGTCGCTCAGCATTTGATTAAACGCACCTACAGTGAACCGCACTGGGAACGGGCGCAGGGCGCGGTGATGGCAACGGAAAAAATCACCGTTTATGGCTTGCCGATTGTCGCCGCGCGTAAGGTTAACTACAGCCAGATTGATCCTGCGCTGTGTCGTGAACTCTTTATTCGCCATGCGCTGGTGGAAGGTGACTGGCAGACGCGTCACGCTTTCTTCCGCGAAAACCTGAAACTGCGGGCAGAAGTGGAAGAGCTGGAACACAAATCACGTCGCCGCGATATTCTGGTTGATGACGAAACGTTGTTTGAGTTCTACGACCAGCGCATCAGCCATGATGTGATCTCTGCACGCCACTTCGACAGCTGGTGGAAAAAAGTCAGCCGCGAAACGCCTGATTTGCTCAACTTTGAAAAGAGTATGTTGATCAAAGAAGGTGCGGAAAAAATCAGCAAGCTGGATTACCCGAACTTCTGGCATCAGGGCAATCTCAAACTGCGTTTGAGCTATCAGTTTGAGCCCGGCGCAGATGCTGACGGTGTGACCGTACATATTCCGCTGCCGTTACTTAACCAGGTTGAGGAGAGTGGGTTTGAGTGGCAGATCCCCGGCCTGCGCCGCGAACTGGTGATTGCTCTGATTAAATCGTTGCCGAAACCGGTACGCCGTAATTTTGTACCTGCGCCAAACTATGCCGAAGCGTTTTTAGGCCGCGTCAACCCGCTGGAGTTACCGTTGCTCGACAGCCTTGAGCGCGAGTTACGGCGGATGACCGGCGTTACCGTTGACCGCGAAGACTGGCACTGGGATCAGGTGCCCGATCACCTGAAAATCACCTTCCGCGTGGTGGATGACAAAAACAAGAAGCTAAAAGAAGGGCGCTCGCTACAAGATCTGAAAGATGCGCTGAAAGGCAAAGTGCAGGAAACGCTGTCTGCGGTGGCCGATGACGGTATAGAGCAGAGCGGCTTACATATCTGGAGTTTTGGGCAACTGCCGGAAAGCTACGAGCAGAAGCGCGGCAACTACAAAGTGAAGGCGTGGCCAGCGCTGGTGGATGAGCGCGACAGTGTGGCGATCAAACTGTTTGATAACCCGCTGGAGCAAAAACAGGCAATGTGGAACGGTCTTCGCCGTCTACTGCTGCTGAATATTCCATCGCCAATTAAGTATTTACATGAAAAGTTACCGAACAAAGCCAAGCTGGGACTGTACTTTAACCCGTATGGGAAAGTGCTGGAGCTGATTGACGACTGTATCTCCTGCGGTGTGGATCAACTGATCGACGCCAATGGTGGCCCGGTCTGGACGGAAGAAGGCTTTGCTGCGCTGCATGAAAAAGTGCGCGCTGAACTGAACGACACGGTGGTGGATATTGCGAAGCAGGTCGAGCAAATCCTTACGGCAGTCTTCAATATCAACAAACGCCTAAAAGGGCGGGTGGATATGACGATGGCGCTGGGGCTGTCGGATATCAAAGCGCAGATGGGCGGGCTGGTTTATCGCGGTTTTGTTACTGGTAACGGCTTCAAACGGCTGGGCGACACGCTGCGATATTTGCAGGCGATTGAAAAACGACTGGAAAAACTGGCGATTGATCCACATCGCGACCGTGTGCAGATGCTGAAAGTCGAAAACGTCCAGCAGGCGTGGCAGCAATGGCTCAACAAACTGCCGCCTGCACGTCGTGAGGATGAAGACGTGAAAGAGATCCGTTGGATGATAGAAGAGCTGCGCGTTAGTTACTTCGCTCAACAGTTGGGGACACCTTATCCTATATCGGATAAGCGTATTTTGCAGGCGATGGAGCAGATTAGCGGTTAACTCTGCTATTTGCCTGATAAATCTAAAACCCGGTAAGCATTTAGCGCCGGGTTTTTTATTCATTCTAAAAACGGTAAAGGCAAAAATTGGGGAATTCAGAAAAATACAATTCTCTGCTGCAAGATGAATAATGTTTATCTACAGCTTTTCCGTAAAAGACATGTCAGGCTTGCGGAGAGGTGGTTAAGGAAATACGGCTTCCTCCTTTCAGAGTGCTCCGCTTCTCATTATTATCTCACGCAGTATTCTTAAGGGAACGATAAGGAGGGACCATGAATATTAACCCGTTTCCGACGCTTTCAGCGTCAACCATTGATGCTATAAACGTTATCGGTCGATGGCTGGCGCAGGATGATTTCTCCGGTGAAGCTCCGTATCAGGCCGATTGCGTGATACTTGCAGGCAATGCTGTCATTCCCACTATCGATGCCGCTTGTAAGATTGCAAGAGATCAGCAAATTCCTTTACTGATTAGTGGTGGTATAGGTCACTCGACAACTTTTTTGTATAGCGCCATCGCACAGCATCCGCACTACAACACTATCAGCACCACTGGCAGGGCAGAAGCTACCATCCTGGCGGATATCGCTCATCAGTTCTGGCACATTCCGCAGGAAAAAATCTGGATTGAAGACCAGTCAACTAACTGTGGAGAAAATGCCCGTTTCAGTATCGCATTATTGAATCAGTTAGCAGAGCGAGTCCATACCACGATTGTCGTCCAGGATCCCACTATGCAACGCCGAACCATGGCGACGTTCCGTCGTATTACCGGAGATAATCCTGATGCACCTCGCTGGCTAAGTTATCCGGGATTCGTACCACAGTTGGGAAATGATGCAGGCAGCGTGACGTTTGCTAATCCGCTGACAGGACTATGGCCAGTTGAGCGATATTTGTCCCTACTTACTGGCGAGCTGCCACGCTTGCGCGATGACAGCGATGGCTATGGACCGCGCGGACGCGATTTTATCGTTCACGTCGATTTTCCGTCAGAAGTTATGCAGGCATGGCAGCTATTACAGTATGACGCTGTGCTTATTGAGGCAATGGAGAGTCGCTCACTGCGCTAATAATTGCCCGTTTGTGAACAAATGATTGCAAACGGGTAATAATCTGATCTTTTTCTTCCTCTCTTTATTCCCGTCGTATCTCTTTTTATGAAGCCTTTCACAAAATTGCACATCCACGATGCCTTCTCTGCTGTGATTGATGTTAATTAACATATGAATTACAAAATATAAATATATCAATCGCAGGAGTAGCCCATGTCTGTACCCGTTCAACATCCTATGTATATCGATGGACAGTTTATCACCTGGCGCGGCGACACATGGATTGATGTGGTTAACCCCGCAACAGAGGCAGTGATTTCCCGCATTCCTGATGGCCAGGCTGAAGATGCTCGCAAAGCAATCGATGCGGCAGAGCGAGCGCAGCCAGAATGGGAAGCATTACCCGCGATTGAACGAGCGAACTGGTTACGGAAAATCTCTGCGGGGATCCGCGAACGGGCCAGTGAAATTAGCTCATTGATCGTCGAGGAAGGTGGCAAAATTCAACAGCTGGCCGAAGTCGAAGTCGCTTTTACTGCTGACTATATCGATTACATGGCGGAATGGGCTCGTCGCTACGAGGGCGAGATTATTCAAAGTGATCGTCCAGGGGAAAACATCCTGCTGTTTAAACGTGCGTTGGGCGTAACGACCGGTATCCTACCGTGGAACTTCCCGTTTTTCCTGATCGCTCGCAAAATGGCGCCAGCTCTTCTCACAGGCAATACCATCGTCATCAAACCGAGCGAATTTACGCCAAACAATGCGATCGCATTTGCTAAAATCGTCGACGAAATTGGCCTACCACGCGGCGTGTTTAACCTTGTGTTAGGACGCGGTGAAACGGTAGGTCAGGAGTTGGCAGGTAATCCAAAAGTCGCTATGGTCAGCATGACAGGCAGCGTCGCTGCCGGAGAAAAAATCATGGCGACCGCGGCGAAAAATATCACCAAAGTGTGTCTGGAGCTGGGGGGCAAAGCCCCTGCTATCTTGATGGATGACGCCGATCTTGAATTGGCCGTCAAAGCCATTGTTGATTCACGCGTGATAAATACCGGGCAGGTGTGTAACTGTGCGGAACGTGTCTATGTGCAGAAAGGTATTTACGATCGCTTTGTTAATCGACTGGGCGAGGCAATGCAGGCGGTTCAATTTGGTAACCCCGCCGAACGTAACGACATTGCGATGGGGCCGCTGATTAACGCTGCGGCTCTGGAAAGGGTGGAACAAAAGGTAGCGCGGGCAGTAGAAGAGGGCGCGAGAATCGCGTTGGGTGGTAAGGCTGTAGAAGGGAAAGGTTATTATTATCCGCCAACGTTGCTTTTGGATGTCCGCCAGGAAATGTCCATTATGCACGAAGAAACCTTTGGGCCAGTGCTGCCGGTAGTTGCTTTTGACACGCTGGAACAGGCTATCTCCATGGCCAACGACAGCGATTATGGCCTGACGTCATCGATATATACCGAGAATCTTAACGTGGCGATGAAAGCCATCAAAGGACTCAAGTTTGGCGAAACCTACATCAACCGAGAAAACTTCGAAGCTATGCAAGGTTTCCATGCAGGATGGCGTAAGTCGGGTATTGGCGGCGCAGATGGCAAACATGGTTTGCATGAGTATCTACAGACTCAGGTGGTCTATTTGCAGTCGTAAGATATGAAAGAGGCGGAGGTTTTTCCTCCGCCAGTGCGGGTCAGAGTTTGGCGAATTTTTCCAGAGTACGAATGAGTTGAGTGACAAAACCATACTCGTTATCGTACCAGGCGACGGTCTTCACCAGTTGTAAATCGCCCACTGCGGTGATTTCCGTTTGGGTCGCATCAAACACCGAACCAAAATGGCTGCCAATGATATCGGAAGAGACAATCTCTTCGTCGGTATAACCAAATGACTCGTTATTGGTCGTTGCTTTTTTAAGTGCGTTATTCACCTCTTCAGCAGTCACTTTTTTCCCAAGGATAGACACCAGCTCGGTCACTGAACCTGTTTTCACTGGCACGCGTTGCGCATGGCCTTTAAGTTTGCCGCTAAGTTTCGGGATCACCAGACCAATGGCTTTTGCCGCACCGGTAGTGTGGGGGATGATATTTTCCGCCGCTGCCCGCGATGCACGTAAATCTTTACCACGCGGACCATCCACCAGAGACTGGGTGCCGGTATAGGCATGGATCGTTGTCATTGTGCCAACTTCTATCCCAAAACTGTCATGCAATGCTTTGGCCATCGGCGCAAGACAGTTGGTCGTGCATGACGCCACAGAAATAATGGTGTCGTTGCCATCCAGAGTGCCATCATTGACGTTATAAACGATGGTTTTCATTTCTCCTGCCGGTGCGGAAATCAACACCTTTTTCGCGCCAGCGTCCAGATGCGCCTGGGATTTTTCTGCGGAAGTATAAAAACCGGTACATTCAATGACAATTTCAGCACCTTTTACTTTCCAGGGGATATTTTTCGCGTCTTTTTCGGCGTAAACCGCAATACTTTTTCCATCAACAATAAGTGAATCCTCTGTGAAATCGACGCTCCAGGGGAAAGGACCGTAGTTTGAATCGTGCTTTAGTAGGTAGGCGAGAATTTTCGGAGACGTAAGATCATTAATGGCGACAACGTCAATGTTACTTTTAATCTCAAGTAGCCGACGTAATACCAGTCGGCCGATACGACCAAAACCGTTAATGCCAACTTTGCTCATGGTTTTCTCCAGTCAAGAACTTGTGGGTAAAAATTAGTCCTTTCCAGGCTTAGACCAGGATGACAGGATGGGCAATCTACCTTTTTGCCATGAAACGTAACGTACTGAAAACGGGTGAACAATATTTAATGAAATTTTAAGAAAAGCTCGTTATGTTAACGGCAAATTGTGTTAAAGCAGGAAATGTTATGGGAATTAGATATTCAAGGTTACAAATTGGCATTCACTGGCTGGTCTTTTTGCTGGTTATTGCAGCCTATTGTGCGATGGAGTTTCGTGGATTTTTCCCGCGTAGCGATCGTCCGGTGATCAACATGATCCACGTTTCATGTGGCATCTCAATTCTCGTGCTGATGGTGGTTCGTCTGTTACTCAGATTGAAATACCCAACGCCGCCCATTGTACCGAAACCCAGGCCCATGATGACGGGACTCGCTCATTTGGGACATTTGGTGATCTATCTCCTGTTTATTGTATTGCCAGTGATTGGTTTGGTGATGATGTATAACCGGGGTAATCCGTGGTTTGCGTTTGGTCTGACAATGCCTTACGCGTCAGAGGCCAATTTTGACCTGGTGGATAGATTAAAGTGGTGGCATGAAACGTTGGCCAATCTGGGATATTACGTTATCGGGCTTCATGCGGCTGCTGCTCTGGCACACCACTATTTATGGAAAGACAACACGCTTTTGCGCATGATGCCGCGTAAGCGCTCCTGAAGGTATTAGAAGAAAGCGCCTGTACTAAACCAGACCCGTGGTACAGGCGAAGAATACGGGCCTACATCGGAAGCGCCTATTATATTTATTTGTATGACAAATAAAACCATAATCCGAGTTTATATGTTCAACGGGTTGATATTTAATCAATATATCTACTGTTAAGATTGAAATTCAATTTCTCCAATCTTTGATCTCCCTAAGTGAAATAAAGACCGCACAGCGTAGAATGCCGATCAGTTAAGGAT